>CBFHVJ010000029.1:0-13092 GCA_965659435.1 uncultured Arcobacteraceae bacterium | reverse complement strand
TGAGATAGTAATTAAGAGTATAGTAAGACCTGAAGTTGAAGATGAAGATGAATTTGATTTAAAAGAGCTTTTAGCTAAGCAATCAGTTACTGTAGGTTTTGATGCAAGTGAAGAGAGCCCAAGTGGTAAAAGAGATCAAGGAGTAAGTACAGGCTCTTGTGGTAGTAAAAGTTGCTAAATTAATATGGTCACTAAAGTGACCGTATTAATTTTCTATTTATTAGATACAAAAAAGGGGAGTGCATTTAAGCACTCCCCTTTTTTAGTAAAAGAAACTAACTATAATTAGTTAGTTCCCTTTGGGTTTTCAAGAATTTGCTGTAAACCAACCTCTTTTGCCCATTCAGCAGTTAAATCATATGCAGCTGAAGCAGTATCAAGATTCTTTTGGATAAGATCCATTTTCTTCTTGAATTTCTTTTCAATAGCACCATCAAGAGTTGCTGTACCACCAGAAGCAGTATATTTCTTAAGGAATCTATCTTTAATACCTTCTTCAATAGCCGGCTTAGACATTGTACCTAAAGCTCCAAACAATGCACCTAACATTGCCATATTTGTAGCAAGTTCAGTTCCAGCTTGATCAATAGCGAATTGAGTAAAGTCTCTTGTAAGAACTTTTACATTTAAGTCATCTAAGATTTTCTTATCTGTATCAGTTAATAGATCTTCATCACTATTAATGATAACTAAACCATTTTCTTTAATACCAGAGTAGAATGGCATTGTGTATGATTTACCCATAGTAATTACTTGTGGGTGGTATACCATAACGATATCAGGGTAAATTACTTCACCTCTATCATAGATTGGTACTGTACCAATTCTAGTATAACTTTCTGATGGTGCCATTCTTTTTTCAGCACCGAAAAATGGATTAGATACTGCAAAGTAACCTTCAGTATCCGCAGCAGTAGCTGCAATGTGAGCAGCTGTTACCGCTCCTTGCCCACCTAGAGCGGGCATTCTAATTTTAATTGAATCTTTTGCCATTATAATAGTCCCTCTTCTTTACATTTTGCTAAATACTCTTCTGCTTCAGGAGAAACATGTCTGAAGAATTTAAATCTTTCTTTATCTTTATCTTTCATTTCACCAAGTCCTTCATGTGCACTTAGTCCAATTTCAAGAATACATGGAGTATAGATATTAAGGAAAGTTGGTCCAACTTCTCTAGCAATTAAGATAGCTTCTCTTACTACTTGCGCTACTTTTTTAGGACTTGAACCTGTAATATTTACAGAGTAATGACATCCTGAAGTTACAGCTAACTCCCACATTGGAACTTTATCAAATTTCTTACCAGTAGGAGCCATTTTAAATACTGCACCTTTAACTGTCGCACCACTATCTTGTCCACCAGTATTAGCATATACTTCATTATCGAAACAAATAGTAGTAATCTTTTCTTGTCTAAAGAATGATTGTAATGTATAGTCTAAACCGATATCAACAGTAGCACCGTCACCTGCAAGAACAACAACATCTTTAGTCTTCTCTGGGAATCTCCATTCTAATACTCTCTTAATACCAGATGCAACTGAGTTTTGATTACCAAATAATGAGTGAACTGTATGTAAAGCAATATGTGGGAACATTAATGATGTACAACCAGTTGAGTTAACAATAATTGTCTCTTCAGGTACTGGTAATGCAGCAAGAACATATCTTAATACATTTGCTTCTGGACAACCTGCACACAATGAATGCTCTTCTAAAATCTCTTTAGTTTCATTCATCTCTTTTACACCTCTTGGTGTATCACTTTTAGTAGACCATGTAGCATTTTCTTCTAAGTCAATGATCTCTTGAGGCATGATATCCTTAAATTCTGGATTAATCTTGTAAATGTCAAGTGCCATACTATGCTCCTTTTCCAGCGTTAATTACTTCAGTAACTTCTTGAATAACAGCTTCAGCAGGCATACTCATACCTCCAGCAACTTGTGGTCCAGAGATCACATCAGCATCGCTTTTTTTGTATAATGATTCTTTTACTTCTCTTGCTAACCATCCAGCAACATTAAATTCTGGTACAAAGATATGTTTCACACCTTGAACAGCTTCTAATAATTCATCATGAGGGAATGGTCTAATAGTTTTAAGTTTAATAACTTTAGATTTAATTCCAACTTTGTTTAATTCTCTTTGAGCTTCTTTTGCTTGGTGAGCAGCTGTACCACATGCAACAAATGCAACTTCTGCATCTTCATCACCTGTAACATCTACTAAACCTTGTAGATAATGCTTAAGGTATGGTCTAGATCTCTCAATTGCAGATCTAATTTCCCATTGCCAAGAAGCATGAGTAGCATATGAAATATAGTTAGATTTCATTACAAATGGATCTCTTAAGAATCTACCCGGAGGTGTTTCAGAATCGATCGCTGGTAATGGAGCTTTATTTGGGTTATATGGCTTTAATGCAATATCATCTGCAGGAATCATTAATGATTCTCTAGTATGAGAAACAAAGAAACCATCAATTACAGTAATAATTGGAACATGAACGTCTGGCTTTTCTGCAACTTCAAATCCAGCAATTGTAAAGTCAAATAATTCTTGTGTATTTTCTGCATATACAATCATACATCCAGTTTCTAGAAGGTAAGAAACCTCTAAGTTATCTGGTTGAATAGTTAATGGTGAGTTAATACCTCTTGCCATTAATATTAATTGAACTGCAATTCTTGTACCTGACCATTGTGCAAAGTTTTCCATTGCTCTTAATGTACCAGGACCTGAAGTAGTAGTAATTGTTCTAGCACCTGCCATTGCACAACCTGCAACCTCAGACATTACACCAAACTCATTTTCACCTCTAAAGTATACTCCAAGGTAACCTTCAGCCCATAACTCACCAATAAGGTGTGCAGCTTCTGATTGTGGTGTAATAGGATACGATACAGACGCATCTACTGTACATCTTTTTACAGCTTCTCTAAGTGCTTCCGTACCAGTCATAAATTCTTTAGTTCTAGGAGCTTCAAAAAGCATATAGTCAGTTGAAACTAATTTTTGTCCTGCCCAGTTATGTGTATCTGTCATTTTATTTCTGTTATTCATCATTTTCTCCTATCCTACTTACCAAGCTCTTGCTTTACTTCTTTAGCAATCTCAATAAATCTCGCTAAATCTTCAGAGTGTTGATCTCTAATTGTAGCCATAGCATCTTCATGTCCAGATAATGCACACATACCAACTGTGAAACAATCAGTTTCAGATCTAATAATCTTTAATGCAACATTTGCATAGTGACAGTGAACACCAATAAAAATTGCCGCTTTAATGTTATTATGCCAAATTGTTAAGTTTGGGTGATTTGGATTGATCTCTACAGCAGCATCAATTTTTGGATATTTTGGTCTGTAGTCATACATTGGAATCATTTTTGCACCAAGTACTTCAGCCATCTCTTTAATAAGTGCTGCTTTTTTCTTAGATTCTTCACTCCACGCATATAATACTTGTGGTCCTGGGAAGATTGTTGCATTTTCTTGAGTAAGCATTTGCTTTGCAACTTCTCTCATTGCTACTTCTTCATCAACCACATCGTTATATAGTAACCCTTTACCTTCTGGTGGTGTAATTACACCTTCGTAAGTAGCTACTGGATATGGTGAATAATAAGCTGGGCCTAAATTAGCCATGTTATCTCCTAATATTTTTATTTAATCATATCAAAAAAGTTATGATCAGTTTTCTAAATCTTTGTTCTAAAGATAATTTTTAACACTTCTTTAAGTATATACTCTAGACAAAACCTAAAAGAATTTAAAATTTATTTAAACCCTATTTCTCTTTCTCTGGCTGTGTCATTACAATACAGTCTCTGTTTAAAAGATCTGAACACACATAAACACAAAGAGCACACCCTTTACATCTATCTGCTACTACAAACGAAGCGTTACTATCTTTATCAAACATAAGCGTATTTGCTTCTGGACAATGTAATGTACACATTGTACATTTATAGTCAGCACATTTATCTGTATCAACTTTTGCTACATAATACATCTAATTTCCTCAATATATCTTATTAGATCTTTGTAAGATCACCTTCTTCTTAAATTTGTTATCCTAATTTTAATCCAAAATTCCTTGGAGATCCATTAAAATTCAAACCAACTATAACCTACAAAAAAATTATTGTAGGGATTAATTCGTCATAATCATACTAAAAAAAAATTATATACAGCTAAATAGTGACCTTAAAATAGCATATAGCCACTATTTTTTATAAAAAAGGGAAAAGTGGCCACTAAAATAGTACTTACAAATTGAAACATATCTATTTTATATATTTAAATAATTGGCTATTTAGAAGTTACTATAACTATATTACAGATATAATATTTCTCTTAAAACTTATATAAGGGAACCTAGATGTTATTAACAGATAATGATGTACAACAAGTAGCAAATGAAGTTATGAATATGCTACATGAAGATGAGATTGAAGTTATAAATGCTCTTCATGATGCTTTAGTTACTAAAGATATTGAAAAGATTGATGAACTTTTAAAACAGGCAGTATCTGAAATAGAGGTTCACTTTAAAACTGAAGAAGATATGATGGATGAAGCTGCTTATCCAAACGCAGGTATGCATAAGGCAGACCACGATCTTATAAGAGGAAAAATAGAAAAATATCAAAAAAGATGGGATGTTTTAAAAAGCCCTACTGAACTTAGAGGATTTTTCGAAAAAGATTTTAAAAAATGGTATACAGGTCATATCACAAAATGGGATGCTCAAACTGCAATAGCTTTAGATTAATACTTTCGTATTAATCTAAAGCTATGATCTCTTTTAATTCATCTTCATAGATAATCTCTTTCTCTAGTAAAGCTTTTGATAATTTCTCTATCCTATCCCAATGTTGATCAACTAGCTCTTTTGTATTTTGTTCACCTTCATATAGCCAACGTTCTAATGCCATATCAATTTTTTCATGATAAAGTTTTGTATCTTTAGTTGTTGATGTTTCTACTTTTGCATCAGTAACTCCACTGAGGTTGATGTAACCAACCTCAGTATCCATACCATAATGAGCAATCGCTGTATAAGCGTCTCTTGTAGCTTGTTGAAGATCATTTGCTGCACCAGTATCTAATCCATCGATATCACCAAATCTTTTTATTTGCGAAATACGTCCAGCTAAGGCCACACAAATTCTATCTTTGAAATCTTTTATTGTCATATTATCTTCTACATCTCTATAATCATGAGAGATAAAATGTTCTAAATTCTCTTTTGGCGTTAAACTTACATGCTCTATATTAATATGAGGCATCAATACTTTTGATATCACTGCACGACCTGCTTCATAAACTGCCGTCTCTTCAAACATCTGTTCAGGAGAAAGATATGTAAGTTTCTCCCCATATTTAATTTTATTAATCTGTTCAATTAATATCTCTTGTGTAATTGAACTAAGGCCATGTCTTAAACAATAAAAAGATGCCTCTTTCTCTAGAAGCTCAAGTTGTGCTCCTGTAAATCCTGCTGTGTACATAAGTAGTTTATTCATATCAAACTCACCACTTGAAGGTTTATTTTTAATAGTTCTATTTAAAAAATATATTCTTGCATCTTTATCAAGATTATTTATCTCAATATGTACTTCAATTCTACCAGGTCTTATAATAGCTTTGTCAATATTTTCTTTATAATTTGTTGCAGCTATTACAAAAACATTTTCACCTTTATTATTTGAAAAACCATCCATTTCAGATAAAAATTTATTAATAGGTATCTCTCTACTATTTCCATCTTCCCTTTTTCCAATAGTATCTATCTCATCTACAAATATAATAGCAGGTGCATACTCTTTTGCTTTTGCAAATATCTGTTTTGTTTTATCTGCTTGTAAAATTTCAAGTCCTGTAATAGAAATAAATGGTAACTCAGCCTCTTTTGCAAATGCTTTTGCAAGCATTGTTTTACCAGTACCAGGAGGTCCATATAAAAGCATCCCTTTTGGAGGTGAGATATCAAAACTATCTAATTGTTTTGGTTCTTTGAAAAAGTTTATAACCTCATGCAATCGCTCTTTCGCTTTGTGATGTCCAGCAATATCATCAAATGAGATATTTGGAATATCAAATACAAGTCCATCTTCACTGAAATCTTTTATTTTTGTAATTTGTTTATATTTTAAACTATTTACTTTGTATGTTATTACTCCATCTTTATCACTTATAGTTTCATTAAGTTCAATACTATTACTTTTTCTAAAAAGCTCACGAATTAATATTTGATTATCTATAAGTGGATTAATCTGTTCATCTAAAAAGTTTTTACACTCTTTTGATATTGAAACTTTAATTGATTTAAACTTTTTAATGGATTTGCCAGAGTTTGTAATATACTCACTAATCTTATCAAAAAAAATTCTACTTACTTTATCTTTTACACGTCTTGCATCAAGCTCTGGTGCGAAGTTTAATATCTGCGTTTTTAAAAAGTTTTTATATGTACTTCCTTGAATAAATTCAATATCGTAATGTTTTTCAAAAGCATCTTTGTATTCCATAAATACACTTGAAGCTATATGTTCGTAAGCAGCGTAATTTAGTTTATTAAATAATACAATATGAGCTTGTGAAAATCTAGAAACAAGTTCTGGTAAGATAGCTTCTTGTTCCCCTCCACTTCTATTGTCTCTTTTTTTCTCTCTTCTAATAGCTTCAAGGATCATAGACTCCGCTTGCATATGGTCTTGTTTTACTAGATCTTTAAACTTATTATCAAGATATAATTCTTTACCTAAACTTGAAGTGATAATAAATATAGTCTGCGAAAAGTCAACCCAATAATTTGCATTTTCCTCTGTATAGATAATATCTGGATCTTCACTACATGGCTGGTCTGTTACTTTATCCCATCCACAAGCATCTCTCATTCGTCCACCTTCAAAAATAGAAAGTAGATTATTTTGAATTACATTATCACACTTTTCAAATGCATCAAGTACTACTATAGATTTTGGATTTCTATGAACAAAACCAGTAAGTTGTCCTACTCCATAACCTTTCCATCCAAAAGGATATCCATATAATTCACCACCATTTTGCTGATGATACTGAGTCATATCAAATTTAACAATTTTATATTTTGATAAATTTTTTGTCATAAGTTCAGCAAGATATGTTTTACCAGTTGCAGGTGGTCCCAAAAAAAGATAAGTTGCTTTAGGTGCCTTATCATTTGTAAGAATATTATTTTTCATACTATTTGCAACAGTATCAATAGCTTCATCTTGTCCAAAAAGTTCTTTTTGTAAAAGAGTTCGTATCTCTTTGGCTAATTCTATATTATTTTGTGGTTCACTCATTATCTTATCCATATATTTTCATTTAATTATAAATGATTATAAATAGACTTTCTTTATGTAGCATTATAGTAGCATATTAAATTATGATGTTCAGAGTGGTTGTAAAATAGAGTAACATTATATATAATTAACCTATGACAATCAATAATCTTATCCTTTACTATTTACTTTTTCTAAACTCCATCTCTTTTTTACTATATAGTTATGATAAATTTCAAGCTATAAGATCAAATAAAAGAGCCAAAAGAGTTAAGGAATCTACACTATTATTTACAAGTTTCATAAGCTTTTCAATTGGTTCTATAGTTGCTATGATTATATTTAGGCATAAAATAAAAAAGTTTTCATTTATATTGAAGTTATTGATTATTATAGTATTTCAAATAGGTCTAGTATATTTTTTATTGGTTAATTTACAAATTTTTCAGGCATAAAAAAAGCTCCCATTACAGGAGCTTTTTTCTATTTGCTATCAACTAACTACATGGTGCGGATGAAAGGACTTGAACCTTCACACCGTTAGGCACCAGATCCTAAGTCTGGCGTGTCTACCAATTTCACCACATCCGCATATTGATGTAGTTAATTGATAACAAAAGTGGTACTCCCTACACGATTCGAACGTGTGACCTACGCCTTAGAAGGGCGTTGCTCTATCCAGCTGAGCTAAGGAAGCATCAATGAAATTATATTATACAAATCTTAAAATGGGGTAAGATATGGGAATCGAACCCACGACCTTCTGAACCACAACCAGACGCTCTAACCGACTGAGCTAATCCTACCGTCCAAAAGAAATTTTAACATAATAAAATTTTTAAATAACAATGGTCGGAGCGAGAGGGTTCGAACCTCCGACCCCCTGGTCCCAAACCAGGTGCGCTACCAGGCTGCGCTACGCTCCGACATATTTCACTCTAAAAGTGGATGGAATTATACTTCGAAAAACTTATTTTGTCAAGGGTATTTCAAAGAAAATAGAAAATTTATCTATTTTCCCCTTTTTTCTCACTTTTCCATACCTTGTATATGATAATAACTACTGCAATATCAATTAACACATCTGCTAAATTAAATATAGCAAAATCAAATCCACAATGCCAATAAACATAATCAACTACACCTTCATGGATAAATCTATCAAATATATTACTTAATCCACCTGCAAAGATTAATGCTACAGCAATATAATACTCTTCAAAAACATCTTTATTTCTATACAAGTAGATTGCACCAGCTGTTAAAAGTAAAAGCTGTATATACTTCAAATATTCTGCTAAAAAAGCAAACATTGAAAATGCCACACCTTTATTGTAAGCGAGTACTAAAGATATACATTCACTATGCCATCTATATCCATCTACAAAAAGAAATTTAATATACTGATCAATAGCAATTGCTATTATAAAAATAGCTACTACTATATAAAGTTTTTTTAACATAGCTTAGTTTTAATAAACGCTTCTAATTTATCTATAGATTCTTCAACAAGTTTTTTATCATCACCTTCTAAAAGCAATCGTATTTTATTTTCTGTTCCAGAGTATCTAATAAGATCTCGTAGCCCTTGAGCTTTAAATGACTCTAAAAGCTCTGAAAGTCCATCTATTTGAGCTAATGGTATTTTCTCTTCCACATTTACATTTCTTAATATTTGAGGTGATAATTCAAATGGGTTTAAAACCTCACTTGCATTTTTACCACTTTTTAAAAGCATGGCAAGTACTTGTAATGCTGAGGCTAATCCATCACCAGTTTTTGCAACATCACTAAAAATAATATGCCCACTTTGTTCACCACCAAAGTTAATGTTTTCATTTTTCATAACTTCAAGCACATACTTATCACCAACATTTGATCTAAATAGTTTAATACCATTTGATGCTAGGTAATTCTCAAGAGCAATATTGCTCATCACTGTTGCTACACAACCATTTGAAGGAAGTTTTTCTTCAGATTTTAAAAATACTGCTAATGCCCCAATAAGTTTATCCCCATCAACAACATCTCCATTTTCATCTACAACTACTAGTCTATCTGCATCACCATCAAGGGCTATACCTAAATCTGCTCTATACTCTCGTACCATTTTTCCTAAAGGTTTTGGATGTAGTGCACCACACTCTTCATTGATATTAAATCCATCTGGTTTATTGTTTAGTACTATTACTTCTGCACCAAGTTCATCTAAAATAGTAGGGCCTACTTTATAAGCAGCACCATTTGCACAATCTAATACAATTCTTTTTCCATTTAAATTTAAATCTTGTGGAAATGAACTTTTAATTGATACTATATATCTTCCGATAACATCATCAATTCTTTTTGCTTTTCCGATATTTTTACCATTTACTCTTGATTCTTTTAAAAGATCATTATTTGAAAATATCTCTTCAATCTTTGCTTCAACAATGGTATTTAGCTTGTCACCTTTGCAGTTGAAAAACTTTACACCATTATCTTCAAAAGGATTATGTGATGCACTTAACATAATACCCGCATCACATCTCATAGACTCAGTCAAATATGCAATAGCTGGTGTTGGCATAGGACCTATTTGAATTACATCATAGCCTACACTAGTAAATCCTGCTACTAATGCATTTTCAATCATATAACCACTTCTTCTAGTATCTTTACCTAGAAGAATTCTTTTTGTTCTTTTTTCATTTTCTACAGAGTCAAAATATATACCAGCAGCTTGTGCAAGTTTAAGTGCGGTAATTGCATCTAAAAACTCCCCTGCCTTACCTCTCACTCCATCTGTACCAAAAAGTTTTTGCATCATTTTCCTTGAATCGTCTAAAATATTTAAGTGATTATAACATAAAGCTATGTCAAAATGGAGACATACACAAATAAATTTGATCTGAATATTAACCAAAGCTTAGTTTAAGCACTATTTAAGTACCATTCCGAACAAAATTATAAAGATAACAATCAAAAATTAAGGAAAAGCAATATGGCAAACCATAAATCAGCTGCAAAAAGAGCAAAGCAAACTATTGTAAAAACTGAAAGAAACAGATTCTACAAAGCAAGAATTAAGAACATCACTAAAGACGTATTAACTGCTGTTGAAGCAAAAGATGCAACTAAAGCTACAGAAGCAATGGCTACTGCAAACAAATACTTCCACCACTGTGTAAGTAAAGGTATTCTTAAAAAAGGAAATGCTGCTAGAAAAGTTGGTAGATTACAACTTAAAGTTAACGCACTTTCATAGTCTCTTCAAACCTAGCATAATCTGCTAGGTTTTTTTACTCCTTTCAAATTCAACATTAGGCATTTATTATGTTACAAGATCAACTTCAATCTTTTGTAGATAGATATAACGAAATCAACGACTTACTAGTATCACCAGAAATTATTTCTGATATTAAAAGAATGACTGAACTTTCTAAAGAACAATCAGGAATTTCTAAAATTGTTGATGCTGCAAAAGAATATAATGATATTATTGAAGGTATTGAAGAAAATAAAATGCTTTTAGATGATGCAGAGTTAGCTGAACTTGCAAAAGAAGAACTAAAAGAACTTGAAACTAGAAAGCCTGAACTTGAAGAAGAGATCAAGCTTCTTATGCTTCCTACTGATCCAAATGATGATAAAAATATCTATGTAGAACTTAGAGCTGGTGCAGGTGGTGATGAAGCAGGACTATTTGTTGCTGATCTTTTTAGAACATATATTAAATTTGCAGAAAATGAAGGTTGGAAAACTGAGATCATGAACTCTAGTGAGTCTGAAGCAGGTGGATATAAAGAGATGATTTTACTTGTAAAAGGTGAATCAGTTTACTCTAAAATGAAATTTGAATCAGGTGTTCATAGAGTTCAAAGAGTTCCAGCTACTGAAACACAAGGTAGAGTTCATACTTCTGCAATCACTGTTGCTATTATCCCTGAAGTTGATGATGTAGAGATAGAGATTAAAGCGGAAGATCTTAAAATAGACACTATGAGGGCATCTGGATGTGGTGGACAGTCAGTTAACACAACAGATTCTGCTATTAGAATTACTCACTTACCAACAGGACTAGTTGTAACAAACCAGGATCAAAAATCTCAACATAAAAATAGAGAAAAAGCTATGAAGGTTCTTAAAGCTAGACTTCATGATATGCAAGAACAAGAGAGAATGGAAAAAGAGGGAGCTGATAGAAAAGCGCAAGTAGGTTCTGGAGATAGAAGTGCAAGAATTAGAACTTATAACTATCCTCAAGGAAGAATCTCTGATCATAGAATCAACTTAACTCTTTATAGGTTAGATGCTGTTATGAATGATGGATTATTAAATGAAGTTATCGATCCATTAATTGCAGATCACCAAGCAAAACTTATTGAGAACTCAGGACTTTAATCAGTCCTCTTTCTCATCATACTTTAAAAGACCATTTTTAACAATCATTCTTTTTAATCTTTTTGTATATTCTTCTCTTAACTGAGAATACATAATATACTCACCGTATAGATCTAGACCATTAATATTATTACCCTTTTCTTCTCGTAATTGTGCTCTTTTTTTACGTAATTTTTTATAAGCCCATCCAACATTAATATTAATTAAGTATCCTCTAATTGACTGTTGTAATGAATTAAATATCTTGATTTTATGTTTTGCACCTTCATCTCTATCTTTTGGAACTAATCCCTTTCCTGAATATGTCCATTGGCCAAAAATATTGTTTGCTTTTCGTACAAATCTACTTTTACCCCAACCACTTTCAAGGGCTGCTTGTGCTAAAATAATCGATGTAGGTATAGTATCTACACGTAGAAGATATTCATCTAAATTATAAACATCTTTAATCTTATAACGTTTTTTGATTTTCATTAATTTAAGAAGCCCTAAACCATCATGTCTGATTCCAAAGAGTCCAGAACTAAAATATCTCTTTATAAACTCTCTATCTTCTTCTATCTCTTGGCGCTCTTTTTCAATCATAGGAGCTAAAAAGTTAAGAAATTCTTGTTTTTGTTTTTTAATATCTTTAATTTTGTAATAGCTATCTGGTAATCCCATTGCATTTAAAGAGCTTAAAAAAAGAAATATTACCAATGATAGCTTATACATAACTATACATCCTTGGTATGGACAACCTTTCCTTTAAAATAGATGTTGTTATCATCTTTTTTACTTATAGTAAGCTCTTCTAAACTTGTAGGGTAAACCTTAACAATATCACCTACTAAATTTAAATTTTGTACTCTTAAAAAACAAGCTATCATACCTGTACCACATGCGCCAGTTTCATCTTCAACACCACGCTCATATGTTCGAACTAAAAGTTTATTTTCATCTTCTAGTGCTGTAAAATTTACGTTTGCATTATATTCATATCTCATTTTTGA
Organism: uncultured Arcobacteraceae bacterium; assembly: GCA_965659435.1. Lineage (GTDB taxonomy): Bacteria > Campylobacterota > Campylobacteria > Campylobacterales > Arcobacteraceae > JADHTT01. Next base: position 399 of record CBFHVJ010000029.1, on the reverse strand, counting down.
AGCGATCTCTTTATCAAAAGAGTTGATATCTTCAACTACTGTAACTAAATGTGGAACACCTGTATCTACTTTCCACCAAGTAAGTCCATACTGTTCAAATGGCTCTTGTAATTCCTGAGGTTCTGTCATTTGTGTTTCAACTATATCACCATCTACTATACAACTTATTACACCAGCTTCAGTTAAAAAACTCATAGAACTTTCAGCTAAATTTTTAGACTTTGCATAGTGAGCTACAGCTCTAGTACCATTTCCACACATCGATGCATCTGATCCGTCATTATTATAAAATAGCCATTCAAAGTCATATTTAGGATGTGGGACAACTACAATCAATCCATCAACTTGTTCTTTGAAACAAAGCTCTTTTGCTAATTGGTTATAACTATCTTTTTTATC
>CBFHVJ010000028.1:0-14211 GCA_965659435.1 uncultured Arcobacteraceae bacterium | reverse complement strand
TCTCCAGTAAAATATTATTATATCATAGCTAACTAAAAAGATTTTTTTAGAACCCTTTAAAACGAAAGAGAATATAATTTATTATTATAATTTTAAAGGGTTCTCTATGAAAACTATTAAATCAATTATAGTGGCTAGTTTATTATTAAGTAGTTCACTAGTAGCTCAAGAATTGACTTCACCTGAACAAATATACATCAAAAAATGTGCCATGTGTCATTCTATTGATAAAGGTGATCTTCCTAAGGGGGAATCAGTTGCTCCACCATTAAATACAGCTATGAAAAATGTGATGATTGGGATTGATCTAATTGAAGAACCAGAAAATGTAGCTAAACTCAATAGTAGAACTATTGAATATTTAAAAGATTATTTCTTTAATCCTGCACAAAGTAAAAGCTATTGTGAAGATATAAGTTTCAAAAAATTTGGTACAATGCCATCTATGAAAGGTTTTATGACAGACCAGCAATTAAATATACTTGTACCTTGGCTTGTTGAAAATCATAAAATTACAAAAGATGCTAATGATGATTATATAGATCAACATGGTGATAAAATAAAATAAGAGAGAATATGGAATTAAATACACACCTAAAATTAAATACTCAACTTAATGGTGAAGTAGTTGAACTAAAAGAAAACTACTCTAAAATTGCTTTAAAAACTACAGATATGATGATTGCAGATGAACAAGGCTTAGTGCATGGTGGATTTGCATTTTGTGCAGCAGATTTTGCAGCTATGGCAGCAGTGAATGATCCATATGTTGTATTAGCTAAAAGTGACGTTAAATTTCTTGCACCTGTAAAAGTTGGACAGACTATCATTTTTGAAGCTAACATCACTACAACTGAAGGAATTAAAAGTAGTGTAGAAGTTATAGGTTCTGTAAATGAAAAAAATATATTTAAAGGTGTTTTTTATACTGCTACACTTGATAGTCATGTATTAGGATAGTATGGAAACTATTCAAAATGAACTAATAAGCTTTAGTGTCATTGCCTTTACCGTGATATTACTAGCTTACTTTACGAAAAAATTAGAAAAAAGATATAAAGATGATGAGAACTCTTAGAAAGAGTCCCATTCATCATCTTTGTCATCTGCCCTAACATTAACACTTTTTGGTGTATCTACAGATATATTTGACCCTTGCTCTTTTGATGTAGTTTTCACAGAAGAACTACTTACACTAATTTCCTGCAATTCAATAGATATATCAATATCATCTTTCCCATTGAACTCTTTAGTATTAGCATCATCAACAACTCTATGAGCAATTTTATCTATGTGTAATGCTACAGCATTTGTTTCTGCTGCCATCTTAGCATTTTCTTGAGTTGCTTGATCAAGTTGAATAATTGCACTATTAATTTGATGAATTCCTGATAATTGCTCTTTTGCAGATTCTGACACTTCTTCAACTAAGGTTGTCGTTTGTGCAATATCATTATCAAGGACATCATACTCTTTAATCATATCTGCAGAGATCTGTTTCCCTTCATCAGCTTTATCTTTTGCTTGCTCTACAAGTTTTTTAATCTCACTGGCAGCCTCTGCAGACCTTCCAGCTAAATTTCGTACTTCACCTGCAACAACGGCAAAGCCTTTTCCAGCTTCACCAGCAGTAGCAGCCTCAACTGCAGCATTTAATGATAAAATATTTGTTTGGAATGCAATTTGATCAATAATAGTAATAGCTTCCTCAATTGCAGAGGTTGCTTCATTGATTTCATCCATAGCAGTAACAGTTTTATTTGCTAAAGCTTTCCCAACATTATCTGAAGATTTTGTATGCAAAGCAAGTTTTTGTAACTCCTGAGCCCTTTCTGCTGTTCTACTAATTAAACTACTTATCTCCTCAATTGATGCTGCCGTTTCTTCTAAAGAAGCTGCTTGTTGATTCGTAGAAGTATTTAGTTTTTCAACATTTGTTGTTAATGTATCAGAATAGTTTTGTAAAATAAGTCCATTTTTCTTACTATCTATTAACATATCATTAATAGTCTCAGCTAACTGATTTAAACCTTGAGCTGTTTTACCATTATCTTCAATGCTTACTCTAAAATCTAAATTTGCGAATTTTTCTAATGCAACATCAAGTTTATTTACATCAGATGCAACATTTGTTGAGATTGTTTGAAGCATATCATTAAAAATTGTTTTTAACTCTTCAAGTGAACTATTAGAAGTTTTAGCATTAACTGTTTGATTTATATAGCCATCATTTACTTTTGTTACAGCATCTTTTACTTCATTGATCAAATTATCATCTTGCTCAATTAATAACTTTGTTTTTTCTATATTCTCATTTACAATTTGTGTCATCTGACCAATTTCATCATTTAAATTTACTACAAGTTTTTGTGCTGTATTTGATTCTTTATTTAAGTAACTAAAGAAACCTAATAATCCCTCTTGAAAGTCTTGAATCGGTTTATTAATTATTTTAGAAACTAGCATAACAATTGCAATTAATATTACAGCTACAAGAAGTATAATAATTAGCAATGCTTCATAGATTAATGTCTGTGCATCATTTACAGCCATATCAACCTTATCTAGAGGAGCACCTGTAATTGCAATACCTAAAGTTTTACCTCTAAAATCTTTTACATTAACATATGTATATAAATACTTATCTGAAATATAACTTTTATCTACTAATAATTTATTCAGATTAATATTTTCAGCATCATCTAAAAACGACATACGAACAAACTTTTGAGAGATAATATAGTTTTCTTTATAAGTAAATACATCTTTAAATTGTTCAACACTTACTAGTCTTTTATCCATTAAAAATAAGAAACCCTCTTTTCTTTTATCGAAAGCTTTTGCAACAGAATTAAGCCCTTGCATAAATTCTAATGAACCTAGGTGTTGCCCTTCATTATCTACAATTGGAACAACAGATCGAAGTGATAATCCGGCTTTTCCTAATTCAAATGTATTTACAGGCTTAATAGTTTTATTTACTTGAACTATAGAATGTCTAAAACTACTTAGATCATCACCATACTTATCAAGTTTCCAAATTCTTACAAAAGAGTGGTTATCATTTGTATGTACATGAACTTTGATATTTTTAAATTTTGTTTGTGCTTTCATCTTAGCACCAACTTCTTCTAAAGCTTCAATAGCTGGAACTCTATCTCCAGTTCTTAATGCTGTATGTAATCTAGCATCATTTGCAATTGAAACTGCATTTGAGATACCTACAGATTTTTTTGCTGTAAATTTCATATTTGTATAATCTTGTAACTCACTTACAAAACCATCATGAACTTTTTTTTCTAGTTTTGATGATTACCAAAATAAAATTGATGCAGCAACACCCAACGCAACAATTGCAATCCCTAAAATAGGTAAAATGAATTTTTTTCCAATACTATAATTATTCATTTTATACTCCTTCATCTTTTATACTTAATTTTAGCATAATTTTACTTTTTAATATTAGTATTTTTTATAAATTTAAGTATAAATAATTGATGATGTCAGTATTATGTCATTAAAAATTAGCCTTTATTTAGTGTAAACCTTGGCACACTTAAAAAATCAAATTTATCATCTAATGAGAAAAGATCATTTGTTACATTTTCCCCTATAAATACTAAGATTGCTTCTTCATTATAATTATCTAACTCTTCAAAAGATACTGATCCATATGAATAGTTAATAAAAAGTGGATTTGGTACATCTGTAAGTTTTACAATACCTTTAACTCTGTAAATATTTTTTGGAAGTTCTTTTAATAAATCATCAATATCTTGGAAAGCTACATCGCCTTTAATATAAGCTACTTTTTGTGTAATAGCATCTTTTTTTGTATGATCATGCTCTTTATGTTCTTTAGCAAAGTTTTCTAATTCTTTTACTTCATAAACACCTTCAAATACCTCTTTATCAACTAGCCCTTGTTCACCATAATAAACTTGGTAACCATTAAACACTGTTTGGCCAGTTAAAGTATTTTTAATATTATACTCTTCTTTAATCTCTTTAATTTCTTCTTTTAATTTTGCTATCTCATCTTCTGTAACTAGATCTTTCTTATTTAGTACAATAATATTAGAACCACCAATTTGATATTTTGCAGTGGAATTATCTTTATACGAATCAAAGTTCTTAGAATCAATCACACAAATTACACCTTCAACTGCAATATTTAAATTTTGTAATGACATAAATATTGGGAAAGGTTCAGATGCACCTGATGTTTCAACGATAAGTAACTCTGGATCATACTTTTCAATAATCTCAATAACACCACTTTCAAACTCTTGTGCTAGTTGACAACAAATACAACCTTCTGATATCTCTAGTACATCACTATGTACATTTTTAAGGATATTACCATCAACACCAATATCACCAAATTCATTAACAATAATGGCTACTTTTTTATCTTGAAAATGTTCTTTTACACTACTAATAAGTGTTGTTGTTTTACCAACTCCTAAAAAACCTGTAAGTACAAATGATGAGATCATAATTAACATCCTTGATATAATATATTTATCTATAATTTATAGAGATTATACCTGTTAATTCTTAAATAATAATGGAAAGATATTTGTGTTTTTTAAATTGAAAAAGGGGTGTGTAGTTTAAATTTTAAGTGAGTAAATATAAAAGGTTAAGTTGGGAAAACCCAACTTAAATATTAACCTTCTGGAGTAATCATTTCCATAGTGATACAGTTTCTGTTTAGCATGTCTCCACATACGTAAACACAAATAGCACAACCTTTACATCTATCTTCATCAACCCAAGCAACACCTTTTTTACCTTGTTTTACATCAAACATTAAAGTGTTAGGTTCTGGACAATAAAGAGTACACATATTACATTTATGATCTACACATTTATCAGTATCTACTTTCGCTACATAATACATCTTTTATCTCCTTATATGCTAAATCTAGTGATTAATTCACCATCATTTGTATCAACAGTTGAAGCTAATTCAAAAGTTTTGTTAATTACTTCCATATTTTTAGCAAGTAATTCTTCTTTCTTTTTGAACTTTTTCTCAATAGCAGAATCCAGAGCAGCAGTACCACCTGAAGCAACGAACGATTTACCTAAGAATCTTTCTTTTACTGCAGCTTCAATATGATCTGTGTTTACAAGTTGTGTAAGACCAAGAAGCATACCCATCATTGCCATATTTGTAGCAAGCTCAGTACCAGCAATTTTTATAGCAAGTCCAGTAGCATCAAACTGAATAACTTTAGTATTTAGCTCTTTAAGAACCTTTTCATCTTCTTCTGTAAGAACATCAGTTTCAGTATTGATGATTACTAAAGAGTTTGGTTTAAGACCTGTATAGAAAGGCATAGTATAAGATTTACCATGAGTTACAACTTGTCCGTGGAAAATCATAATAATATCTGGGTATACAACCTCTCCAACTTCATAAATTGGCTCAGTAGAAGCTCTTACATAAGCTTCAACTGGTGCCATTCTTTTTTCAGAACCAAAGAACGGTACTAATGATGCATAGTTACCTGCATTATCCATACATGAACCAAGGATATGGGCAGTAGTTACAACACCCTGTCCCCCTAGTCCAGAAACTCTCATATTATATCTTTTTTTCTCAGCCATATTAGTTCGCCTCCGCTTTTTTCTTGTTAGGTTTAGCTTCAATAACAGCAAAGTGATCTTTTACTTCATCAGTCATAAACTCTTCAAAAGCAAATCTTCCTTTTTCTTTCTCTTTTGCATCTGCAAATACATCTTCAGTTGGAATAGCATACTCAATATTACAAGAAGTATATACGTGTAAGAATGTTGGTCCAAATTCTCTAGCAGCAAAGATTGCTCTTCTAATTACCTTAGCAGCAGTCTTAATATTTGTTGGAGATAATTTAGCAATGTATACACAACCAGCAGCTTTTGCAAGCTCAGTTGCAGGCATTTTCTCAAATTTTTTACCATGAGGAGCCATTTTCATCACTTGACCTTTTGGAGTCATACCTGATTCTTGACCACCAGTATTACCATAAGTTTCATTATCTAGCATGATAGTTGTGAATTTCTCACCTCTAATCCAAGAGTGCATAGTCATAGAGAAACCAATATCCATAGTTCCACCATCACCAGCCATAGTGATAACATCTTTAGTCTTCCCTGGGAATCTTAATCTAAATGCTCTAGTTACACCTGATGCCATTGCATTTTGGTCACCGTAGTTACCATAAATAAATGGTACAGCAGCTTGAGAAATTGCAAGTCTACCACATCCAGCTGTTCCTAATGTTACTGTATCTTCTGGGTTTGGAAGTGCAGCAAAAACAACTCTAATGAAGTATGCCATCCAACAACCAGAACACATTGGGTGCTCTTCGATTAACTCTTTAAAGTCTCCCATTTTAGAAACACCAACTTCACTCTCATCTCTTCCAAATGGACCATAATCAACTAATTCTGCATAATCCTTTGGTAAGTACTCCTTGAATTGCTCCGCAGGAGTTATATATTTTAAACTCATCTTTTCTCCTTACAATTATAATTTAATATTGTGTTCAATTCCAAGAGCTTCATAGATCTCAACCATAATTAACTCAACTGGAAGTGTCATACCACCAAATACTCTTGGTCCACCTACAACTTTACCACTTTCTGGAATAGCTGCTTTAACTTCTTTTGCTAACCAACCAATAGCATTATGTTCAGGTACAATAATAGACTTACAATTTTTAGTAGCTTCTCTCATCTCTTGCTCTGGGAATGGTCTGATTGCTCTAACTTTAATTAGACCAACACTTAAACCTTCTTCTGCTGCATATCTTTGAGCTTCTCTAGCTTGAGCTGCTGCACAACCTGAAGCACATACAAATACATCTGCATCTGGATTAATAACCTCAATTGGTCCACCAAGATATTCATAGATATATTTCATTGCTCTAGCATTTGAATCCCAAATCTCTTGCTGCCATACAGAGTGAATTAAGTAAGACATAAAGTTCGATTTTTGAACTGGAGCATCTCTTTGAATTCTTGCTGGTGGAGTTTCATTATCCATAGCTGGAACTGGAGCTGCAACTGGATCAAATTCATCAAGAGCTAACTTCTCATCAGTCATCTCAACATAACCTTTAGCGTGAGTAACGAAGAAACCTTCTGTACAAACTGCTGTTGGGATATATACATCAACTTTTTCTGAAATAGCAAATGCTGCTAAAGTCATATCAAATGTATCTTGTTGATTTTCTGCATGAAGTACAACTGCACCACAATGCATTAAATAAGCCATCTCAACGTTATCTGGTTGAATAGATAATGGTGCATTTACAACTCTTGTAAGTACACCAAGTACTGCAGGTACTCTATGTCCTGGCCAAGCAGCAATTGCTTCTAAACCTCTTAATAGTCCTGGTCCAGATGTTGCTGTAAATAATCTTACACCAATTCTAGCTGCACCATGAATTGCAGACATTGTACCTAGTTCTTCTTCCGCTCTATAGTACTCTTTAATATGTCCCTCAGCATATACATCACCAACAAGGTGCATAACCTCTGATTGTGGTGTAATAGGGTAAGCAATCGCCATATCAACACTAGCTCTTTTTACAGCTTCTGCCATTGCTTGAGCACCTGTGATAAAGTGTTTTTCTCTCGGTGCTTCTTTTAAAAGATATTCAGCGCTAACTAATTCTTTCTTTTTTAATTCTACTGTACTCATTTACATTTCTCCTTTATTCAACTTCAGCAACATGTTCACCTTTTCGTGACATGATAAGACTTCTGTACTCACCATAATCAGCTGGTGATAATGATTCATAATCTTCTTTTGGTAAAGATGGATTTCTTGGTGGTGGAGTAGGCTCCCACTCAATTCCTAGTTTATTTCTCTCTTCGATAATAATATCTTTGAACCTTTGAATTGTACTTGCATGAAGATCTCTAATTGAAGCCATTGCTTCTTCGTGACCCATGTATGCACATAATGCAATTGTGTAACAATCTGCACCAGCTCTGATCATTCTTAACGAAAGATTTGCGTAGTGACAATGCACACCAACAAAAATACATGCCTTAATTTTATTATCTAAAATTGTTAAGTTAGGGTGATTAGGATTAATCTCCGCCTTTACATCAATTTTTGGATACTTAGGTCTGTAATCTGGCATCGGAATGATTTTACAGTTTGGAATCTCTGCAGCTAATTCTAAAAGAGCTGAAGCTTTGTCCGCTACATCTTCTTTCCAATCCCATAATACTTGAGGACCAGGGAAGATTGTAGGGTTATCTTCTGTTAAAAGAGCTCTAGCAGCATCTCTCATCGCCTCTTCTTCTTCAACTACGTTACCATAAAGTAGTGCTTTACCTTCTGGTGACAACTCCACACCCATAGATGGTGCAGACTTTGGCATATAACCAGCAGGACCTACTGTTATTTTCTTTGACATTTCTGTTCTCCTTTCTTTAATGAATGAAATAGTAGCTCTATCATAGTCTAAATTGATTTATATATTATTAATTTAGGTTAATTTTTAGTAAATATTTTCATAATATGTAGAAAAGTAACACATTTTAGATTTTATCATCTACATATTCAAATCGTAACAGTTATAAACTAATTATCACTTTATTCCCTATCTCTTTCAATAAGTATAACATTAGTATATTTCTTAGGTGTTACTTTTTGTCATTTTTTACATTTTTTTACATTTTTAAATTAACAATAAGTATTACAGAGATATACTCTTGTATATTTTTAACTATTAAATAGTTTTTCGGAGGTACGAGTGGAACAGTTTGTATTATTTATCCCATTTATCCCTTTAGTGATTGCACTACTGCTTGGTTTTATGCACAAAAAAGAGCTTATCCCCAGAGTAAGCATAGCATTATCAAGTATGATTGCACTACTAGGACTGTATGGAACTTACTATGTAATGACAACAGACACTTCAATTCATGGATTAAATGGTTTATTTGTATTCAATGAACTATCAGCGATCCTTGTTCCATATGTTGCGATTCTAGGTTTAGTAATTCGTAAATATGCAACAAAATATATGTGGGATGAACCAGGATATAAAAGATTTTTTATCCTTTTAAACTTCATTTTCTCAGCAATTTATATGTTGGTTATGAGTAATAACTTAATTATTTTAGCATTTGCCTGGCAAATGATGAGTATTAGTTTGTATCTACTAGTATCATTTAACATCACTTCAAAAAGTGCTGTTAAAAATGGTGGATGGACAATGCTTATTCATAAGGTTGCAGATATACTATTTATCATCGCTGTAATTCTTACATATCAAACATTTGGAAGTTTTGATTTAGGGGAATTAAGTCAAACATGGCTAAAGATGTCTGAAGGGCCTATTGATAATCCAATTATATTTGTAATTGGATTATTATTCTTAATTGCTGCTATGATGAAATCTGCAATTATACCTTTCCATCATTGGTTACCATATACATCCGAGGCACCTACTCCTGTATCTGCGCTTATGCATGCTGGTGTTGTAAATGTTGGTGCTATCTTGTTAAATAAACTTGCGTTCTTACTTTTACTTGCACCAGCAGTATTAAATATTGCATTTGTTGTAGGACTTATTACTGCAATTTTTGCTTCACTTATCATGCTAGTTGTATCAGATATCAAAAGATCTCTTGGATACTCTACGGTTGGTCAAATGGGGTATATGATTATGGAAATTGGTCTTGGAGCATTCTCACTTGCAATCTATCACTTAATGGTACATGGTATCTTTAAAGCGACACTATTCTTAGAATCAGGTGGACTTATTAAAATCTCTAGACACGATCCAAATATTCCTGTTAGACTTTCATATAAAGTGTTCTGGGAAGAGAATGTAAAATATAAAAGCAATAAAACATTTAATCTAATTGCTCTATTTACAATCTTACCAATTTTAATTTTTATTGGTGTAAAAATGGTGTTAAGTGAAGAGTTCTTCGACTTTAATGCAGCTATTATCATATTAGCCTTTGGATGGCTTACTGGTACTCAGTTGTTCTTATCATTCTTTAAAGTTTCAAAGTCAAACTCTATTAAAGTGATGTTAGCACTTATTAGTTCATTTATTATTATTCTATATACATATGAATTTGTAGGATTAGCCTTAGAACACTTTATCTATGGAGAGCATGCATTACTATTCTATAGTGCAGCAACTTTAAATGTAACAATGATTATGTCTTTAATCTCTATTGGATTACTTATGATTGTTGGTTGGTTATTTACTTATAAACAACATTATGTTGATATTCCTAATAGTGAAAGACCAAAAAGAACACAATGGTTATTTTATAAATTACTAGTTAAAGAAGCATATGTTTCAAAAATGTTTATAAAATACATTAAAATTTTCAAAAAAGGCTGATAAGTATGTTGATGAATATTATCTTATTTATATTAGCAGCTGGACTACCTTTCTATTTAATTTTAGAAAAAAATAAAAACTTTAATAATGAAAAAATATTTTTATTAAGTAGTCTATCTTTACTGAGTGCTATTCTTATTTCAATAAATATATCTGTTGATAAGTTTGCAGATATATTTGTAGTAATTGCATTAATTAATACAATATTTACGATTTATAAAGCTACAAAGACTACAAACTTTCATAAATTAAGTTACTATCTTATATTTATAAATGCCCCTTTCTTTGTACTTTTCCAAGAAGCTCAAGGTGCAATATATAGCTTATCATTATTAGTAAGTTTATTTGGTATCTATTTTATTGCTAAACATTATGAAAGACACTATGGAAGTGCAAACTACCATAGTATTACTGGTACAACACTTGCAACTCCTTACCTTGGTGCATTTTTAACTGTTTATTTAGTGTCATTAGCAATATATCCACCATTTCCAAACTCACTACTTTTCTTCAGTAGTATCTTAAAAGTAGAAGCGACATTCCTTTGGTATGCAGTGGTAGTTGTACTATTCTTTGGTAATTTCTTATTAGCTATGAGAGTAGTATCAAAAACTGTATTTGGAAAACCAAATAGTCATATTCACTATGTAAAACTTACAGTAAAAGAGAGACAGATCCATTTTTTAATCTTAATAGTTTTAACAGTTCTTAGTATTTACGGATTTCAAGGAGCAATTTCATGAGCATATTAGAAAAACTTAATAGTGTAAAAGATACTGTTCCACACTATTGGCCAATTGGATCATTTATCCATCATAATCCACTTAAAGGGTTTGAACACCTAAATTTTAAAGATGGATTAGATAAAGCTCAAAGTATCTTTGGTGGTAAAGTATATATGGAACCATCATACTATGTTGGACTTTATGAAGAGGGAAAAATCTCTGCAGAAGTATTAGATTCAAATCTTAAAAAGATTCTTGAAGATGATGGGTTATCAGAGCATTATGATTTAGCTAAAAAATGTCTAATGGAAGTAAACCCTAAATGGAATGGATTTAGAAGCTCGGCATCTAATAAAGAACATAATATTGATACTGAATTATTATCTTATTTAGATAAAAAATTCTTTTACCATGATAAAGAAAAATGGTTAAAGAAGCTTACTAAACATATGACACTTTATGAAATCAATGATATCTTATTTGATAGAGATGATAAAGAGTTAATTGAAAAAGAGATTATTGAATACATAGCTAGATTCTTAGATGAAGAACAAACTACTATGTCTATGCCAAATAGAGAATTGGGTATGTTTGAAGCATTTAAACTATATGAAAACTATAATTATGATGGTGATGCCCAACAGTTTGTTCAAGAGGCTGTAGAGAAACTTAATATAGAAGATATTGAAAACTATCTTCTTACACACATCCTAAAACTACATGGATGGGCTGGTTTTATTAAATATCGTTCAGAAGATCCTGACTACTTTTCACAGCAACAATACCCATCAGCATTAATTGATTATATTGCAATTAGAGTTTATTATGAGTTAATACACTTAGAAACTAGAAAGATCAATTGTTATAAAGCTTTAGATGAATATGTACAGCACAATAGCTCTGATGTAATTTTAAAAATATTACAATCACAAGGAAGTTTACCAGGTAAGTATATTGATGCAATTGAAGAGAATCAAAATAGTGATGAGATTTTAGAAAACTATGTTCAAGATGAGCTACAGTTAGATGCAAAACAAGTACACTTAGCAAATGACCATCTTAATAGTACTTTACCTTTAACACAACTTGCAAAAGTGATGGAAATTTTAAGAGCTGAAGAGGGATATATCTGGCTTAAATCTCTTGAAGATACATATATTAATAACTTTGTATATGACTTTACTAAGTCTATGCCAAGTGAAAATACTCAAATCACTGCTTCAGCTACATTTTGTCTAGATGTAAGGTCTGAGGTTATTAGAAGAAAAATAGAAAATAGTGGAGCGTATCAAACTTATGGTGCAGGTGGTTTCCTAGGTATTCCTATTGCATTTGTTGAATTTGATAAAGGTCATGAACTATTTTTATCTCCTGCTATTGTAAAGCCTGGTAATGTTGTATTCGAATTACCAAAAGAGTCATATGAAGAATATAGCTCTAAAAAGGGTATAAATAAAACAACTAAAAAAGTTTTAAGTGATCTTAAAAACAACCCTTATACACCATATATTATGGTTGAAACTATTGGTTGGTTATTTGGTATTAACCTATTTGGAAAAACTTTTTCTCCTGCAAAAACAGAAAAACTTTTCTCTAAACTAAAGCCTAAAAAACCAAAAACAACTTATACACTAGATAAACTATCTGAGCATGAAATAGAGATGTATGTGAATAAACTACACACTTATATCATTGGAGAAGTTTTACATAATGTTAATTCAAAAGAATATATAGATCTTGATATTCAAGATGTAAGAGACCATATAATCCTTGGAGATGATTTACCAGAGCATATAGATATCTCTGAAGAAGTTATCCAAAAACTTAAAGATGAATATAAAATCACACCAGAAGATTACCTTTTCCAAAAACAAAAGTTAGCAATGGTAGGATTTACTTTAGAAGAAAAAGTGAAATACCTTTATAACTTCCTAACTATGATCGGTCAAGTTGATAACTTCCCAGAATTTGTAACAATTGTAGGTCATGGTAGTATATCTGATAATAATCCATTTGAGTCTGCATTAGATTGTGGTGCATGTGGAGGAAATCATAGTTTACCAAATACTAGAGCTATTTGTATGATTGCAAATTCTGCTGATGTAAGAGAAGCTATAAAAGAAAAAGGTATTAATATACCTGATAGTGTTACATTTGTACCTGGCCTTCATACTACAACTACAGATGAGATAGTATTCTTTGATACAGATAACCTAAGTCTAGAACAACAAGAACGATTTAAAAAAGTCCATGATGATTTTAATAAAGCTTCAAAACTATCTAGAGATGAAAGATGTGAATCACTACCATATACTCACACAGAAGAAGATATGATGATTAAATCTATGGACTGGTCTGAGCCTAGACCAGAATGGGGACTAGCAAAGAATATTGGTGTTTTTGCTGGACCAAGAGATTCTATAAAACATACAACGTTAAATAATAGATTCTTTATGCATTCATATGATTGGAATCTTGATAATGATGATGCAGATATACTTACACGTATATTTAATGGTCCCTTAGTTGTTGGTGAGTGGATTAATTTAGAGCACTACTTCTCAACTGTTGATAACAGTATCTATGGTGCAGGTTCTAAAGTATACCATAACATTGTCGCTAAAGTAGGTGTGTACAATGGTAACTATAGTGATCTTAAAATAGGTCTACCAACACAATCTGTACACCTTGAAGGTGAAGCATATCATGAACCTGTTAGACTTTTAACATTCATGGAAGCACCACTAGAAAAAGTTGGTAAAGCGGTTGAAAATTCAATTGCTAAAGAGTTTATTCTAAATGAATGGATTAGACCAATTATTATCGATAAAGGTGCAAAAAAAGTTTACTCTTATGAAGACGGTGATTTTATCGTTATCAAAGAGCTTTAAAAAAGGAAATTTAAAAATGTATAAAATTATTATTGAAAACGAATGTAACTGCTTCAAAAAAAGTGGTTTACAAAACAATCTTACTTATGAAAATATTGAAGATGCGCATATGAAAGCAAAAGTAATAGAGTGTAGAATGAATCAAGAGTTTTGTATGACGCACTTCTTTGAAGCGGTAGATTATGGTGAAAAGATAGTGATCCATAGTGTTCTTAG
>CBFHVJ010000027.1:0-14240 GCA_965659435.1 uncultured Arcobacteraceae bacterium | reverse complement strand
CTTTAAACAACAACATAAATAAAATCACACTATCTGTATCAAGTTGTTTGACATCATTTTGTAGTTCATCTATTTTAAATCTATCTACATACTCAATATTGATATTTTCATATTTTGATGCAATTTTATAAAACTCTTTTTTCATACTTTCACCTGTAGGTGTAGTATCATTGATAATAAAAAGTTTTGAAAGTTTGGGATGAAGTTTTAAAATAAGATCAATATTTTTTTCAATATCAACAGCCTCAACTACTCCTGTAGTCCTATTTTTAATAGCTAGCTTATTAAATTCAAGTTGATTAAAGTTATTTATACCACAAAAGACTATAGGGATATCTGTAAATATCTTATCATGGTATCTGTTTAAAAAAGTAAGGGCATTGTTATCTGAAGCGATGATAAGATCAAATTTTCTATTTTTATATCTTTGCTGATAAAATTTATAAAGTGTTTCAAGATACTGATCACTATAGATTCTTTTTGTATCCATGTACTCTGTAGTTACTTCAACATCACTATCTCTAAATCTATCCTCAATAGCATTTGAAACATCATTACTCCAAGTATACCCTTTATGATACGAGTGAAGTAATAGTACCTCTTTTGCGAATGAAAATGAACATAAGAAAAGAAGTAATATTAATTTATTTTTCATCACTACATTGATCAAGTAAATAAAGAATAGAGTTATATTCTCTTTGTGAATGGTGGCTTAATCCGATCTCACATGTTTTACTTGTACTAAATCCCCTTTTTATATCTGGTTTTAGTTGTGGCTTTAATCCAGCAAGTGCAGATTTGTTAAGCTCAGGAAAGTTAAATCCCCTATCACCTGCAAATCCACAACAGTTTATATTTTCTGGTACAGTTACATCACTACTTAGTTGATGTGCTAAATCTTTAAACTTATCATCAAGTCCCATCTTCTTAGCACTACAAGTTGTATGTAAAACTATTGGTTCATCTGTCTGGTCAATCTTTAAATTTGGTACTAAAAATTCTAGTGAGAATTCAATAGGTTCATATACTTTCAGATTGAAGTCTTTTAAATTTTGCACTATTCTATAAGTACATGGTGAGTTATCACAAATAATTGGATACTCCCCATAATTAGATGCTTCAAATAGTTCTAATAGTAATGCCTGTAAAGATTCATCAGCCTCTTTTTTAAACCCTTTACTCTCAAATGGTACACCACAACATAACGACTTATCATTATTAGGATATATTATATTGTATTTTCCCTTTTTAAGTAAAGACTCTACAACTATATTCATATCTCGTTTATCATCACTTTTTTTACTTGTACCAAAAGCTCTATTGATACAACTTGAGAAATAAACAACATTTCTATCGTATTCAGAGTTTTGGTGTTTTGTATAGTTTGCAACCCTTGGCATATAATCATACCAATAAGGAAATGCTGATATAGTTTTTCTCAAACTTCTCATACCAGATGGCTTTATAATAGCCTCTAAAAGGTTTAGTGCTCTAAACCCTTGTCTCATAAAGAAAAGAGTCTGACCATACATCTTTGAAATTAATGAAGCAATATCTTTTGATATACTAGATGTTGCTTTTTCTCTGATATCTTTTGTAAGTGTTCCTGTATTAATACCAACTGGACAAGATGTTGAACAAAGACCATCAACAGCACATGTCTCTTCACCAAAGTATTTATATAATCTTTCTAACTCTTTTGAGTCTTCGCCATTATCTTTTTTTAGTTGAATCTCTCTATTTACAGCGATTCTTTGTCTTGGTGTTAGTGTTAAATCTTTTGACGGACAAATAGGCTCACAAAAACCACACTCAATACATTTATCTGCAATAGGGTTAAATGCTGTCATAAACTTAAGATTTTTAATATGAGCCTTTTTATCATCATTGATAATTACACCAGGATTTAAAAGATTTGTAGGATCAAAAATATCTTTTAGCTTTATCATAAGCTTATAAGCATCTTCACCCCATTCCATCTCAATAAATGGAGCCATATTACGCCCTGTTCCATGTTCAGCTTTTAACGCGCCCTCATATTTCACAGCAACTAATTCACAAACATCATCCATAAACTGTTCATATCGAACCACCTCTTCACTTGTAGAAAAATCTTGATTAAATACAAAGTGAACATTTCCATCTAAGGCATGACCAAAAATAATCGCTTCATCATATGAGTATTTTTTGAATAATGTTTGAAGTTCCACTACACCATTTGCAAGATCATCAATAGGAAATGCAACATCTTCAATAATAGTTGTTGTTCCACTCTCTCTCATAGCTCCAACAGTTGGAAATGTACCTTTTCTAATAGCCCAAAGTTTACTATACTCTTTTGGATCATCAAAGAACTCTACATCTTTTACAAGTGTGTACTCATTTGCAAATGTAGTAACTTGATAAATCTTTTCACGAAGTTCCTCTTTTGTATCAGCTCCACATTCAACTAGTATAGAAGCTACCTCTTCATCTAGAAGTTTATAGCTTGGATCAACTCCATCTTTATCTTCTATGCTTCGTAAACTTGCTCTATCCATAAGCTCAGCTGCATTTACAAGAGAGTCTTGATATTTTAAGACCGATACAAATTTACAAGCTTCAAAAATATCTTTAAATAAAATAAGTGATGATGCTTTTAATTTTGCTTCATCAACAGTATTGTATGTAATAGATGAAATAAATCCTAAAGTACCTTCACTTCCTATCATAAGATGAGCAATAACATCGATCTCATCCTCAAAATCAATGAGAGCATTTAAACTATACCCTGTTGTATTTTTCATAGAATATTTTTTCTTGATTTTATTGTATAAAGTTTGATTTGATTTTACTTCTGCTACTAAATCTTTTAGCTGTGTCAGAAGTGCTGATTTAGAGTCTTTAAACTCTTCAATACTTTGAGCTGATGATGTATCTAAAACTGTTCCATCATTAAAAACTATTCTTATATATTTTAATGTTTTATAAGAGTTTTGATCTGTACCACAACACATTCCACTAGCATTATTTGCAGCAATACCACCAATTTGAGCAGCATTGATACTTGCTGGATCTGGACCAATCTTTTTTCCAAAAAATTTTAAAGCATTATTTGCAGATGCTCCAATAACTCCTGGCTCTAGCTTTATCTGTTTAGCTTCATTTAAAATCTGTATATTTCTAAAACCATAAGAACAAATAACTAAAATAGAATCACTAATAGCTTGCCCAGAAAGTGAAGTTCCCCCTGCTCTAAATGTAACAGCTAAATTATCTTTTGAAGCATGATGTAGAATAGTTTGAACTTCATCTTCATTGATAGCTTTTATCACAATCTTTGGAATTAATCTATAAAAAGAGGCATCAGTTCCGTATGCTAAAGTGTGAATAGGATTTGTAAAAATCCTATCACTTGCAATCTTTGTTAATATATTTGAATGAAATGTTTTATATTGTTGATCCATATTGTATTAGCCTCCAAACCCTTTGAATCCATAGAACCCTGGGAATACAAGAATCGATGCTAATACAAGTACTTGTATTGCAATAAATGGCATAACTCCTTTATAGATATCCATAGTTCTGACCACTGCTGGAGCGACCCCTTTTAAATAGAACAAGGCAAATCCAAATGGTGGAGTTAAAAATGATGTTTGTAAATTCATAGCAATTAAAATACCAAACCAAACCATATCAATACCTAGTGCTTCTGCAATTGGATAGATAATAGGGATCACAATAAATGATATCTCAACAAAATCAATAAAGAACCCAAGTATTAAAATAGAGATCATTACTAAAATCATGAATCCCCATTTTTCACCTGGTAAACTTAACATAAACTCTTCAACTAACTCTTCACCACCAGTATATGTAAATACCATAGAAAATGCCGTAGCTCCAAGTAAAATAGTAAATACCATTGCTGTGATTTTTACAGTTTCTAATGATGCTTCTTTTAATACTTTAAAAGAAAATTGTTTATAGATCATTGCTAATAAAATAGCACCTATTCCACCAACAGCAGATGATTCAGTTGGAGTTGCAATACCTGCAAAAATAGAACCTAAAACAACCACAATTAAAAGTAATGGAGGAATGATCGATTTTAAAGCTTTTATAATCTCTTCAGATTTTGTATCATTACCAATTTTTGGCATCGCTGGTGCTAATTCTTTGTTCATGTACGACATAATTAACACATAAGCTATATAAGATCCAACTAATATTAAACCAGGCATAACAGCAGCTTTAAATAGATCACCAACAGGAACACCTAATACATCACCTAAAATAATAAGTACAATAGATGGAGGGATAATTTGTCCTAGTGTACCAGCTGCACAAATTGTACCTGTTGCAAGTTGTTTACAATATCCATACTTCAACATTACAGGTAATGAAATAACACCCATAGCTACAACCGATGCTCCAACAACACCAGTAGATGCTGCAAGTAATGCTCCAACTAAAATAGTTGATATCGCTAATCCACCTCTAACCGTTCCAAAAAGGGTTCCCATTGATTCAAGTAGTTGCTCTGCAAGTTTTGTCTTTTGTAAGATAATTCCCATAAAGATAAATAAAGGAATTGCCATAAGGATAGTATTTTCCATAATAGAATAAATTCTAAATGGCATCATATCAAATAGTTGAATCCCCATCATAAAGTGCTCAATAAACCCATCTTCCATACCTTCTGCAAAACCTTCTGCATAGATACCAAATACAAGTGCAACACCACCAAAAGTAAAGGCAACAGGAAAACCTGCCAACAGCATAATCAATGCTGTAAAAAACATAATAATACCAATCATTACATCCCCTCCTGATCATGTGTATGCTTTTTCATTCTAAAGCAGTTCATCATCACGGCAATATTTTTAAAGATAAATGAGATTGTTGCAATGATTAAAAATACAAAAGATGCAGCAATAGCACTTTTAATAATCCATCTATGTGTAAGTCCACCTGGGTCTCCACTAAGCTCCCCTAGCTCATATGCTTCAAATGCAAATGCATATCCACCTTTGATAATCAAAATTGAAAATGGTATTACAAAGATAATTGCCCCTATGATATTGATCATAGCTTGATATCTAGGTTTCATTCTTTCATAGAACATATCTACACGAACATGACCATTCTCTTTTAGGGCATAAGCCATACCAAATAAAAATACTATTGAAAA
Organism: uncultured Arcobacteraceae bacterium; assembly: GCA_965659435.1. GTDB lineage: Bacteria > Campylobacterota > Campylobacteria > Campylobacterales > Arcobacteraceae > JADHTT01. The sequence goes on along the minus strand of CBFHVJ010000027.1, from coordinate 9,067 downwards.
TAGATGCCATTCTAACTCTTGCATCCCTATTGATCCATTTTTGAAGAAGTATCTCATAACTACATCATAAAATACGTTTATTAGCATCACAACCATAGCTGTTGCGGCTATATATCCGACAAGGTCTGTAAACTTGTCTAAGATTTTTATTACTCTTTGCATCCTATTCCCCTTTAATTAACTACAAAAATAGAGTTAATTACTTATTTAAAATATTGTATCAAGGGAACATAACATAGACATAACAAAAGTGATTAAGAGAAAGTGATATAAAAAGTGTGGGTAATTAAAGTGAAAAGTGAAAAATATTAAGCTCAAATGAGCTTAATATTCTAAGATAATTAGTTGAAAATATCTGCTGTTTGGTTTTTGTACCAACCAACTGCATATTCTGCTTCAAGCATTCTAAAGTCAGCAGTAGCACCTTTTGGACTTAATCCACCAGCACCTTTAACTTTAGCAATACCATTTTCACCTGCTTCATAAACTGCAGCTACTGAAATACCGTAGTTAGGAGCAATTAAAGAGTAACAAGTGTTAGCTAGTTTTGGAGGCTTAACAATTGGTAATTTTTTAAGCGATCTTGCAATTTGTAATGCTGCAATTTTTGCTTGAGAGTTTGCAGAGAAACCAGATTTTGGCATCTTAGTTGCAATTGAAGCATCACCAATAACATAAACATTTGGAACTAACTTAGATTCAAATGTCATAGTATTTACTGGACACCAATCACCTTTAGTTAGACCAGAATCAAATGCTAACTGACCAGCTTTTTGTGATGGGATATAGTTAAGTACATCTGCCTTAATATCTTCATCTTCAGTTTTAAGAATTCTATTTTTTGGATCAACAGAGATAACTGTTCCACCAAATTCTGAACTTCTCCAGTCAATCATATCACCATATAGTTTTTCCCAACCTTCTTGGAATAATCCTTGTTTAGAGAATTTTTTCTTTTGGTCAAGAATAATAATCTTTGAGTTTGGCTTATTATGTTTTAAATAATGAGCAACTAAAGAGATTCTTTCATATGGTCCAGGAGGACATCTAAATGGATTAGTTGGAGCAACCATTACATAAGTACCACCATCTTTCATATCTTGAAGTTGTTGTCTTAGTAAAGTTGTTTGAGCTCCAGCTTTATATGCATGTGGTGCATATTGTTCAGAACCTTCAACATAACCTTTTTCATATTTGAAATCAATACCAGGAGATACCACAGATTTAGTATATGAGATTTTCTCACCACTTTCTAAAATAACTTGGCTATTTTTTCCATCAACTTTTGCTACTTTTTCATGAATTACAATTACACCATGTTTAGTTTTTAAATCATCATATGTATGTCTAATATATTCAATATCATTCATACCAGCAATTACAGTATTACCAAATGGACAAGTAAAGTACTCTTGGTTTTGCTCAATTAGTACAACTTCAGTAAGTGGACTAAATTTTTTAATGTATTTAGCTGCCGTAGCACCACCAAATCCACCACCAACAACAACTACTCTCTTTTTATCAGCAGTTGGTCTAAAGTTACCTACACTGCTACAAGCTGAAAGTGAAAGAGCAGCTGAACCAATAAGTAATTTATTAAAACTTCTTCTATTCATCATATCTTATCCTTTATTCTTATCTTGCAACTTTAGAGAAGTAATATGAAACTTGCTCTAATTCGTAATCAGTAAAACCTTTAACGTGCTTTTGCATCATTGTTCCAGTTTTCTTACCACTTTTATAATCTAGTAAAGTATTATATAAATATGTTTTTCCCATACCTGCGATATATGGTGTAACACTTGTAGACCTACCATCTGTACCATGACATGAAGCACATGATAGTGATAACATTTGACCTTTTACTGCATCATATGGTGCTGCGTAAGCAAAGCTTCCTATACAAAACAGTGCAACTAAGATTTTTTTCATCCCTTACCCCTTTTTCCCTGATAATATAAATTATGCTGAATTAATTCAACTGATAAAATCATACTCCTAATTAACTTAAAGTTTTTTTATAAATTAAAGTTATATGTCATAAATATGTCACTATAAATAAAAATTATACTTTAATGACTTTTAGTCACTATAAATAAAAATATTTTTAAATGCTATAAAATGGCTTAAATATAGTACCTACAGGTATTATAGAAAAATATATCATTGTAAATAAAAATAAAATATATGTATTAATTTAAATTTAATAAAATATATTTTAGTATAGAAATATATTTATTTTATTTTTTATATTGATAAAAATAGATATAGAAATAATACCAAATATAATAAAAAATTATTTTAATTGGATTATTTAGAGAAAATTTTATAGGAAGAAAGTTCAATAATAAGTTCATTTATAGATTTGTCATCTATAACATCTACTGTAATATAGTCAAAAATAGAATTATCTAATAATTTTTCTATTACTACATTTGTATAAGATTTATAATCTTCATATACTTTATCATGATATACCATATCAACAAGTAGGCTTCTACTAATAGATATTTTACTCTCGTCTTTACCTATTAATACTTCTAAAGAATTATTTGTATTTTTAAATAGTTTAAATGCTTGCTTTTCAGTTGAAGTCTCAAGAACTAGATTACTTTGTTGATTTTCAGAGTTTAATAAACTTAATAACATATCATATCGTTTTGAAAATTCATCTTCTAATATTTTTGGCTTTTGAACTATTTTATTAAATATTGACACCCCTTTTTTTTCTGTTTGATGTTCAATAATAAAATTAACAGCATCCTCAGTTTTTACAGGACTATTGGATGTCCGATCATCATTAGATCTGAAATCTAAAAAATTATCTATTTTATTCCATGTTTAATTACCCTTACTATAATACTCAATTAAACCAACCTATCAAACTTCTGTCACATCTAGCGTCACAAAAAATTATTTCTTTATAATATTTTATCAAAACCACATGTCAAATAAATGACATTTAGACTTTAATATGGCAAAAAGTGAAAATAGATACAAAAACAAAATAATCCATACTACTCATAAATTTAGGTTTCCTTGGCGACCTAAATGTTTCAACCTACATTTATATATAAATTAAAAACTATTAGATAATAATTTTTATTATTTAATAATTATTTTAGTTTCCATAATATATACTACTATAAGTCTAAATAATTATTTAGATAATTTTTTATAATATAAGGGGTTCCTATGAAAAGTTTTATTTCATCAAATAAAATTATCACCGTTGCTGTAGCAACATTATTTTCAAGTGTTAGTGCATTTGGTGTGAGTGATACAGCATTAATTAAACAAGCACAAGATGCAGGTCTTAAACCAATTCCACAATCTCAATTAGAGGTTTTAAAATTAGTTGATAATCCAAAGAATCCTATTACTGATTGTAAAGTAGAACTTGGTAAAAAACTTTATTTTGATCCAAGACTTTCAAAGTCAGGTCTTATTTCATGTAATACTTGTCACAACTTAGGAATGGGTGGTGTTGATGGTGTTGGTGCTGCAGTTGGTCATAAATGGACACCAAATCCAGCTCACTTAAACTCTCCTACTGTATATAACTCTGTATTAAATAAAGCACAATTTTGGGATGGAAGAGACCCACACTTAGAAGCTCAAGCACAAGGTCCAGTACAAGCAGGTCCAGAGATGGCAGCTCCAAAAGGTCTAGTGCTTGAAAGAGTTACATCTATGCCTGATTATGTAGAAGAGTTTAAAAAGGCATACGGAGATAATGTAAATATTACATTTGAACTTATTACTGATACAATTGCTGTATTTGAACGAACATTAATTACTCCATCAAAATATGATGCATATTTAAATGGAAATGCAAATGCTTTAACTAAGCAAGAAAAAACTGGTCTTAAAGTTTTTATTGATAAAGGGTGTGCTGCTTGTCATAACGACATAGGACTTGGTGGAACAATGCAACCATTTGATGCTAAAAAGTATAATCTAAATGTAGGTGGATTTACTGGAACTAAAGATGGTATGGTTAAAACTCCAACACTTAGAAATATTGAAGAGACAGCACCATATTTCCATAATGGTAATGTTTGGTCTTTAGAACATGCAGTTAAATTAATGGGTGATATTCAACTTGGTATGAAACTAACTGATAAAGAAACTGAGCAAATTACTACATTCTTAAAATCATTAACTGGTAAAAAACCAGACATTTCATATCCACAACTTCCTGTAATTACAGAAAAGACACCTAAACCAGATATGAACTAATCAAAGAGTCTTAGGACTCTTTGATTGACAAGGGCTACAAATACCTGATAAAACAACATCACTTTGTATAATATCAAAATGATATTTTTTAGATGCTTCATCAATCATAGTGTTTGTATCTACTACTATATCTTGAACCTCACCACAGTTTTTACATAACAAGTGTGAGTGATCCTCTTTAACTATTTCAAATACAGATTTTTCATTTGGTAGTTTTACTTCTAATAACAATAAGTTTTGAGTCAGAGCATTAATGTTTTTATATATTGTTGCTAATGATATAGAAGAAAATTTTCGCTTTACCTCTTCATATAAGTCATCTATATTTATATGTCCATGCTGAAATATGGAATCCATGATAGCTAGTCTTTGAGGAGTTGCTTTTAAATTGTGTTCTCTTAATATACTTGTAAAATTATTCATAATAAAAGATTATACCAAATGAATAGTTTATTATTAATTACTATTTTATTCTTAATTAATAATTTTTATCTTTAAACAAGTTTTATTGGATTATAATTATTTATGGAAAAAAATTATCCATAAGATACTTTGAAAATATTTATTCAAAGATGTATAATGTTGACAGGTATATTCTAGAAAAAAACTAAAAGGAAAAAAAATGAGAAAGTATGAAACATATAAATGTAGTAAATGTGGTAATGAAGTAGAAGTACAAAATGTTGGAGGGGGAACTCTTACATGTTGTGGTGCTGATATGGAATGTATCACTGAAAACTTAACAGCAGTAAATCTTATGAAAGCATTTGCTGGTGAATCACAAGCAAGAAATAAATATGAATTCTTTGCAGATGTAGCTTATGAGCAAGGTTACCATAGAATATCAAGATTCTTACAAGAAGCAGCAGACAATGAAAAATACCACGCAATGGCAGAATATAAAGCATACAATAAACTTGTAAATGATTTTGAGATGGATACAACAGCTAAAAACTTAGTTTATGCAGCTGAGGGTGAACAATATGAGCATGAAGTTATGTATCCTGAGTTTGAAGCTATTGCAAAAGAAGAGGGATTAAAAGAGATTGCTAGAATGTTTAAAGCGATTGGAAAAGTTGAAGTTGAGCATGAAAAAGAGTATAGAGAACTTATAGAAGCATTAGAAGCTGAAGGATTTTTTGAATCTGATGAAGAAGAAGAGTGGGTATGTGAAGTTTGTGGTCATGTGCATAGAGGGAAAAAAGCTCCAGGTGCTTGTCCACTTTGTAGAGTCGATAAAGAATACTTCAAAAAAAGAAATAAAGATGTAACTGTAGGATAGAGTATCTTACTTCAGGAGGGAATGTAAAACTAACTGTGTAAATCCAAAAATTTAATCTATTAGATATATAATTATTTAAATAATTGTGCCAATAATACTTGATAAAATTGTAGAGTTTGTTGATAAGTTTTATGAACTATAATTAAAAGGAAATAATATGACAACACCATTAAAAGTTACACTAGAGAAAGATAAAAAGCAAGCATACTGTACATGTGGATTGAGTGCTGATAAGGCACTATGTGATGGTACACATAGAGGGACAGAGTTTAAGCCTTTGAAGTTTTATGTAGAAGAAACAAAAGAGTATAGTATTTGTAGATGTAAGAAGACAAAGACACCACCATTTTGTGATGGATCACATAGAAGTTAATATTGCAGATTGCAATACTTTCAATAAAATAGAATTTTATCTAGTAATATATCTCAACAATAAAAGGTTGTAGATATGCAAGAAAAAAACATTTATAATAATTGGAATGAAATTAAGCAAAACATTCAAATAGAAGATAAAAATGTGGGATATAAAAATAGAGATATTTTCTATATGAATATGGGTAAAAATATAGGCTATGAACAAGATGGTAAAGGTGAAGGTTTTGTCCGTCCTGTAGTAATACTAAAAGGATTTAATAAATTTATATTTTTTGCTATTCCATTATCTACAAAAGTAAAAGAAGGGAAGTTCTATTACACTTTTTCATTTAAAAAGGAAGGTGAAACTATACAAAACAGTGCTTTATTATCACAGATGCGACTTTTCAGTACAAAAAGGCTTTTAAATAAAATAGGTGTAATGACTCAAGAAGATTTTAAACAGATGAAAAGTAAATTTAAAACTTTAATAGATTAAACCCCATCTTAAAAAGATGGGTCGTCCCGAAGGAATTTAGACTGTTATTTTAGCATATAAACTAAAATAATGCAACTACTTAATCTTCGGTAGTTTTACTACCATATCTTTACCAAGTACCATACCATCACTATGCCCTGCTATTTTCTTATCTGCTGTTATAAAATGAATATGCATCGATGTAGTATGGTGTGTGAAGATTCCACTATGATATAGTGAGAAAAATCCTAGCATCTTTACAGGAGTATCATACATAGTAGAGTGTACTCCAGATTCTACATGCTTTTGATGTGTGTGTATTTTCTCATTTGGATCCCAGTCTATCACATGCCAACTGTTTTCTTTGATAGTTCCCTCTATCAAGAAAGGAAATGCCTCTTCAGTATCTAGTCCATGTTTATCAGCTAGTTCTTCTAAGTACTCTTCAAACTCTGTTCTTTCTACTATATTTGCTGGTATTTTGTACTCTACCCACTGTGGTACTTGAGCATATACCAAAAGTGAAGAATCTCTTCCATATGTATAATCAAACTTTACTTTCTTATCTTTTACATATGTTGTCTGTGAAGCACCGTCAAATATCTGTACTTCCCCTTTTAGGTATCCTACTGCTCCTAGTGCATATAGGTTTTTCATACTTTGTAACTCTTGAAGTTCTATCTTTGGAGTAAGATCACCTTTTTTCATGGCATTTTTTAGTGCCCCTGCATGGTGAACTTTTTTATCCCAAATATCTGTAGCATTTGCACAAAGTAATAGTGCTGTACTTAAAGCTAAAGCTTTTAACATATCAAATCCTTTTTGGTATTGTTAATTTTTCATTTATAATAGTTGATTATATTTACATAATATTAATACAAAATTAATACCTAATATATGGTATCATTTCAAATAAATTTTACAAAAGAGGTAAACAATGAAAATCACTATCTTAAATACTGGTGGAACGTTTAACAAACGATACAATCCACTCAAAGGTGAACTAGAAGTTCCCACAGATCACAAGGCTTTAAAGAAGATCATATCTTCATGTCACAATATCGACTTCGAGATCAAAGATATCATCTCAAAAGATAGCCTAGATATCAAAAAAACTGATAGAGAAACTATCGTAGATACTATCAAAAATACTAAAAATGAAAATATCATCATCATACATGGAACAGACACCGTAGACAAAACAGCTGCGTATGTAGCAAAACATATCAAAAACAAAAACATCATTTTCACTGGTGCCATGGTACCTATGAGTATAGATGAAGTTGAAGCTACTATGAACTTTTCTCAGGCTCTAGGATTTTTAAATGCTAAAGTGAAAAATGGTGTATATCTTTCTATGCATGGTGTCGTAACACAACACAACAAACTAAAGAAAAATAGAGTACTAGGACAGTTTTTAAGATGAATCTAGATGTATCTTTAAAGCCTCAAGTAGTTTTTTTATCTTTTTTAATAGCTTGTATTGCTACTTTAGGAAGTCTGTTTTTTAGTGATGTTATGAACTTTGTACCTTGTAATATGTGTTGGTACCAAAGGATATTTATCTATCCATTGGTTTTGATATTTTTAATGGGTATGTTATATCCAGATGACAAAACATTTAAATATGCTATACCTTTAGTAATCTCTGGGCTTCTTTTATCGATCTATCACAATCTACTGATGTTTGGTATTATTCCAGAGTCTGCAGTTCCATGTACAAATGGTGTGCCTTGTTCTACTGAGTATATCAATTGGCTTGGTTTTATCACGATACCATTTTTATCATTTGTATCATATCTATCATTATTTTTATTATTAATTTTCGGAAGGGAAAAATAGATGGCAAAAAAAAATAAACAAAAAAAGTCAAATAGTATGCAAAACAAAAGTACAATCTTAATTTCGATTGTAGTTTTAGTTGCTCTATTTTTTGGTGCAAGTTATTTTTATAATCAAACGCAAACACAAAAGTCTGTTACTTTATCAAAAGAGCAAGCTTTGTTATTTGAAAGACCTCACTCTTATATAGTGGGAAACAAAGATGCAAAAGTACAGCTAGTAGAGTTTTTTGATCCTGCTTGTGGGACATGTGCATACTTTCATCCACATATCAAAGATATCGTGAAAAAATACGATGGTGATGTAAAACTAGTACTAAGATATGCTCCATTTCATAAAAATTCCCATTATGCTGTAAAGATGCTAGAGGGTGCTAGAGAGCAAGGGAAGTTTATGGAGGTATTGGAGTTTATGTTTGTGACACAAAGTATGTGGATAGACCACCATGAAGTAAAACCTCAAGTTCTTTGGAATACACTATCAAAAATAAAAGGTCTAGATATGAACAGACTTTCAATCTATATGAATACTACTAAAGCAGATGCAATTATCAAGCAAGACTTAGAAGATGCTGCAGCACTTAATGTGACAAAAACTCCAGGGTATATAGTAAATGGTAAACCATTACAAGAGTTTGGACTTGATAACCTTATAGAACTTATAGAGTCTGAACTATGAAAAATATACTATTAGCCTTTTTTATAGCTTTTATATTCACAGCTTGTGATTCTCAAACAAAAGAGGCTCAAGTAGTTGAAGTAGTTGAACAAACAAATATAAAAAGTGCAACACCTCCGACATTTACACTCACAACTACAAAGGGTGAGACTATCACTTTAGAGGGTTCTACACAAGCTATATTTTCAAAG
>CBFHVJ010000026.1:0-14384 GCA_965659435.1 uncultured Arcobacteraceae bacterium | reverse complement strand
TTTCATGAAAAATTTTGGCATATTTTACAAACAATTGGTGTTGAAATTTTACAAGGTCGAAACTTTTATGGTTCACACTTAAAAGTAGAAAAAATAAATAACAGTCTTATGGCTAGATTAATAATAGAGATTTAAATGAAACATTTTTTAACATTAAAAGATTATTCTAAAGAAGAGATATTAGAAATAATTGACATAGCAATAACTATAAAAAAAGAAACTAAACAAAGAGTTTTTAAACACTACATGCCAAATAAAACACTTGGTATGATCTTTGAAAAAAGTAGTACTCGTACAAGAGTAAGTTTTGAAACAGGTATTTATCAACTAGGTGGAGTGGGACTATTTCTAAGTTCAAATGATATACAACTTGGACGTGGTGAACCAATCAGTGATACTAGTAGAGTTATTAGTCGAATGGTTGATATGATTATGATTAGAAATGACTCACAAAAAGAGCTTGAAGAGTTTGCTTCATATTCAAAAGTACCAGTTATTAATGGACTTACAGATATGTACCATCCTGTACAACTTATGGCTGACTATTTAACGATTGTAGAAAACAACCTACAAGACAATATCAAAGCAGTATATATTGGTGATGGAAATAATATGACTCATTCATGGCTTATGTTAGCTGCAAAACTTGGATTTGATCTATGTGTAGCTACTCCAAAGGGATATGAAGTAGATCAAGATGTTCTAAATCAAGCACTAGAATTTGCAAAAGTTAGTGGTGCAAAGATTACAACTACAAATGATCCTAAAGCTGCTATTAAAAATGCAACTGTTGTTACAACTGATACTTGGGTATCAATGGGACAAGAAGATGAAAAAGAGCAAAGAATAAAAGACTTTGATGGATTTATCGTAGATAAAGCTTTAATGTCATTAGCTGATTCAAAAGCAATATTCCTACACTGTTTACCTGCATATAGAGGCTATGAAGTAAGTGAAGAAGTTTTTGAGGAAAATAGTGAAACAATTTTTGATGAGGCAGAAAATAGACTTCATGCTCAAAAAGCAATTATGGTTTGGTTAGATAGAAAGAGAGATGAAAAATAAATGATAGATTTTAAAAAATTTGAAAAATATAGTAAACCAGGTCCACGATATACAAGTTATCCAACAGCACCTGAGTTTCATACTAGTTTTACAGAAGAAGATTTAATCAATAGGTTTAAAAACCAACCAAAGGATAGACCTCTTTCACTATATACACATATCCCTTTTTGTAGAAGTGCATGTTATTTCTGTGGATGTAATGTAATTTTTACAAGTAAAGAGGATAAAAAAGTTAAATATATTGAGTATCTAAAAAAAGAGTTGGCAATTTTAGCTAAACATCTTGATACATCTAGATTAGTTACACAAATGCACTTTGGTGGTGGAACACCAACTTTTCTAAGCCCAGAACAACTTAAAGAAGTTATTAATGAGATCAAATCAACTTTCCCTAACTTTGCACCTGATGCAGAGATCAGTTGTGAGGTTGATCCAAGATACTTTACACAAGAGCATATGGATGTTTTAAAAGAAGGTGGATGTAATAGATTAAGTTTTGGTGTTCAAGACCTTGATCCACAAGTTCAACAAACAATTCATAGAATTCAACCACTAGAACAAACAGCACAAGTTGTAAAAATTGCTAGAGATGCAGGAATTCACTCTGTAAATATCGATTTAATTTATGGTTTACCATACCAAACAAAAGAAACATTTAGAAAAACAATTGAACAAATTACTACACTTAATCCTGATAGACTTGCAGTATTTAACTATGCTCATGTTCCATGGATGATGAAAACACAAAGAAAGTTTGATGAAACAACATTTGCACCACCTTCTACAAAGCTAGAAATTTTAAAAGACACTATTGCATACTTTGGTGAAAAAGGTTACAAAATGGTTGGTATGGATCACTTTGCAAAACCTGAAGATGAACTATTTAAAGCAATTGAAAAAGGTGAACTACATAGAAACTTCCAAGGATATACTACAAAAGGTGGAGCTGATCTTATTGGTATTGGTGTTACATCTATTGGTGATGGTATTGATTACTATGTGCAAAACTTTAAAAAACTTAATGAATATGAAGCTGCAATTGATGAAGGAAAACTTCCTGTGTTTAAAGGATTTAGTTTAAGTGATGATGATATCTTAAGACAGTTTGTAATTATGGAACTTATGTCTAACTTCTCTTTAGATATGAAAAGAGTTGAATCACAATTTAATGTAAATTTCAAAGAGTACTTTGGAGATGCTTTAAATATGCTTCAAGAATTTATTGATGCAGAACTTATTACAATTGAAAATGATAAGATCCAAGCAAATGAAACTGGTGCTATGTTAATTAGAAATATCGCAATGTGTTTTGATGCATATTTACATAATATTCCAGAAGACAAACGAAGATTTAGTAAAACTATCTAAGGATAATATTATGATGAAGCAAGTTGTTTTTATATCTTTTTTAGCTCTTAGCTCTTTATTTGCAGCTTCAAGTGAGTTTGCTTCATCGATGAATTATCATACCTCGTATGAGAGTGCTCTAAAAGAGGCACAAAAAACAAATAAACCTATCATGATGGTTGTTAGTACAAAAACATGTCCATGGTGTAGAAAACTTGAACATCAAACACTTAAAAGAAAAATAGTTCATGATATTGTGTCTACTAATTTTACACCTTTAGTTTTAACCAGAGGGGAAGATACTTATCCACTAAAATTTGATGCAAAAGTTGTCCCTACTACATTTTTTATAGATCCAAAAACTACGAATATTATCCATAAAATACGTGGATATAAAAATAAAAAAGTCTTTAAAAAGCTTTTAGAAAATGTAATTCAAAACACTAATGGAAAATAAGCTATGAGATATCTATTTTTAACGTTCTTTTTAACTGCAAACCTATTTGCTATAACACCATTTTCACTTGAAGGATTAAAAAGTGCTAATGTTAAAGTACTTTATAAAGGTAAAATACTCTCAAAAGAGTTTAAACAAGAATTAAATTCAAAAGTAAAAAAAGAGCTTAAAGAGAAGTTATCAATTAAAACATCAAGTGAAAATTTCACAAACCTTCTTGTCAAAATTGAACTACTAAAATTTAAAACACAATATGCTGCAAATGTAACTTTATTTATTGCTGAAGATGCTATATTAAAAAATAGAGAAGAGCCCCATGAGGCAATTGCACTTACTTATAGAAAAAATGATCTATTTGATACAGATAAAAAAAACTTACATAATGATATAAAAGAATCAATATTTGAATACTTATTAGATGACTTTATAGAACAATATAAAGCAGAGAATTAACTCTAGTTTAGATATAATCCGCGTATGAATAACTCAACAAATAATATTTTCGATTTTACAGAAGTAAGTGATGCTTGTATTAAATGTGGTAAATGTAAATCAGTATGTCCAATATTTGAGATAACACATGATGAAACTACATCTCCAAGAGGTTTTATTGATCTACTTGGTGCATATAAAAGAGATGAATTAGAATTAGACAAAACAGCTAAAGATATTTTTGAAAGTTGTTTCTTATGTACTTCATGTGTTGATACTTGTCCAAATGATTTACCAACAGATATGATTATTGAACAAGTTAGAGATGATATTAGAAAAAAATATGGTATTGCTTGGTATAAACGAGCTTTTTTCTATCTACTAAGAAATAGAAAAGTTATGGACTTCATGGCTAAACTTGGTTGGGTATTCCAAACATGTGGACTTAAAATAGACCATGATAACCAAAGTGCAAAACTAAGACTGAATCTTCCAATAGAGATGATTAAAGATAGAACTTTACCATTTGCTGATAGAAAATCATTTTTAAATGAACATCCAGAAAATATTACAGTTGAAAAACCTATCCAAAAAGTTGCTATTTTTATTGGATGTATGGGGAACTACTCTTATACACAAATAGGAAAATCACTTTTAAAGATTCTAAATAGACTTGATATTGATGCATTTATCCCTAAAAAACAATTATGTTGTGGAGCACCTGCGTATTTTACAGGTGACTTTGATACTGTTGATTACCTTGTGAAGAAAAATATTGAGTACTTTGAAACATTTATCGATGATGTGGATGCTATTATCATCCCTGAAGCTACTTGTAGTGCTATGATAAATATTGACTGGGTACATTATCTACATGATCAGCCAGAGTGGAAAGAAAGAGCTGCGAAAATAGCACCTAAAGTTAAAATGGCAACTCAATGGTTAAATAATTCAACACAGTTAAAAAATCTACTTGAAACAAATGGTAAAAAAATTGATGATCTTATCACATACCATGATGCATGTCATGCTAAAAAAATGCAAGGTATTTCAAAAGAACCTAGAGCATTATTATCTCAAAACTATGAAATAGAAGAGATGAGTGATTCAAACCAATGTTGTGGATTTGGTGGTGTAACAATGCAGTCAACTAATTATAAGTTTGCAAAAGCTGCAGGTGCTCCGAAAGCTGCCATGATTAACAATACTGGTGCTAAAATAGTAAGTGCTGAATGTAGTGCTTGTAGAATGCAAATTACTGATTCACTTGCAAGAACAGACTCTGATGTTGTATTTAAAAATCCAATAGAGTTAATTGCTGAGGCTTTAGATTAAGATATGTTAGAGTTCTGGCAAAATATCTATTCCCATTTTGATCCAGTTGCTTTTAACTTAGGACCAATGGCTGTACACTGGTACGGTATCATGTATGCCTTAGCATTAATTATCGCTATTTATGCTGCGCATTGGATTATTAAAAAAGACAATGTTGATCTATCAAAAGATACACTCGATAGCTATATCATATGGGCTGAAGTTGGTGTTATTTTAGGTGCAAGGATTGGTTATATACTATTCTATGACACACATACCTACTACTATCTAACACATCCTTGGCAAATATTTAATCCATTTATTGATGGAATGTATGCTGGGATTTCTGGTATGAGTTACCATGGAGCACTTATAGGCTTTATAATAGCTACATATATTTGGTGTAGAAAAAACAAGATATCTTTCTGGTTTATGACAGATATTGCAGTATTAGCAATACCAATTGGTTATATATTTGGAAGAATTGGAAACTTTTTTAATCAAGAGCTTATAGGAAGAGCTACAGATCTCCCTTGGGGAATATATGTAAATGGTGTACTAAGACATCCATCACAACTATACGAAGCAATACTAGAGGGATTATTAGTATTTGTTATTCTATACCTTTATAGAAATAGAAAAAAATTTGATGGTCAATTAGCTTTAATGTATGTTGGATTATATTCAATTGCTAGGATTGTTGCTGAGTTCTTTAGAGAACCAGATATTCAACTTGGCTTTCTTTATGGAACATCATGGTTAACTATGGGGATATTAATATCTTCTATTTTTGTAGTATGTAGTATATTATTATATACAGTGATAAATAAACAGCTAAAAAATTAGCTATTTTTATAAGGGTCTTCGATATACTCCATCTCGATGGCTAGCTCTTCAACCTTGTTCTTTAATAGATCAAGTCTCCAGTCATGAATAGCCGCAAACTTTTCGATCTCTTTTTCTCTTTGTTCCTCATCACAAAAAACAAAGATTCTCTTCATGAAAGGTTTTGGTATCTGAATTGCAATAAGTTGGAAATAGTTCTCTTTACATGATCTAGAACAAAACGCTTTACTCATTGCTATTTTCTTTTTACAAAAGGGACAATGCGACATATAATATACTCCGATTAAATCTATTAAATTAAAAATTTCGCGATTATATCATAAAAATTTATACTTGTAAAGAGCCTATTTTTGTTTAAAACTACTTTAAACCACCCCAACTTTTACTAACAGATACTGAGCATTCTAGAGGGATACTTAATTGATAGATATTTTCCATACTACTTTGCAAATCATCCTGTACTTTTTCTACAATATTTTCATCTACTTCAAATATCAATTCATCATGAATTTGTAGTAAAATTTTTACATCACTTCTATTTTTATAATCTTTATATATCTTATTCATAGAAAGTTTTATCAAGTCTGCGGCACTACCTTGAAATACTGTATTTACAGCTTCACGTAAGAAGCTCGCTTTTTGCATACCATTTGCACTGTCAAAATCAAACAATCTTTTTCTTCCAATAAGTGTAGTTACATATCCATGTTCTAGTACATAATCTTCAATTGATTTTAAATACTCTTTTACTGTAGGAAAAGTTTGGAAATAACTATCAATATAACCTTTTGCTTCCTTTGCAGGTATTCCTAAAGTATCTCCAAGTTTTCTTGCACCCATTCCATATAATAACCCAAAGTTAATTGACTTAGCAATATTTCTTTTCTCTTTTGCATCTTCTTCACCAAAAATATGAATTGCAGTTTGTAAGTGAATATCTGCTCCACTATTAAAAGCATCACAAAGTGCTTTATCTTGACTAAAATGTGCTAAAAGTCTTAATTCAATTTGTGAATAATCTATACCAATTAATACTTTACCATCACTAGCTATAAATCCTTCTCGTATCTCTCGTCCTATTTTAGTTCGTACAGGAATATTTTGAAGATTTGGATTTTTACTACTTAATCTACCAGTAGCAGTTCCTGTTTGTAAAAATGATGTATAAACTCTACTACTATCATCTTTTTGTGCTAGTGCTAAAAGTGGTTCAACATATGTAGATTGTAATTTATATAGCTCTCGATATTGTAGAAGTAATCCAATCACTTCATGCTCATCAATTAGTCCATGTAGCACAGCTTCATTTGTACTGTATCCTGTTTTAGTTTTTTTACTTGGAGGTAACCCTAGTGTTTCAAATAGTACTACACCTAACTGTTTTGGAGAATTGATGTTAAACTGACTTTCACTTGTAGTATAGATATTCTCTTCTAGTTCTTTTAGTCTTATTTTATTTTTCTCTTGAAGTTTTTTGAAAAAATCTTGATCAATAGTGATACCATTTCGTTGCATCTCTAAAATTACATCAATAAATGGAAACTCTACATCAAAAGCAATATTTAATAGCTCTTCATTACCATCAGCTTTTAACTTTTCAACTAATGTATTGTAAAGTTTAAAAGTTATTACAGCATCTTCAGCTGCATATTCACAAGCCTTTTCTACATCTATACTTGAGAAATCCTGACCTTTTTTTACAACATCTTTAAATGCTATCATCTCATGATCAAAGTATCTTGAACTTAATTTATCAAGTCCTACAGCACTTCCACTATCAATAAGCCAAGCTAAAACCATCGTATCTGCATATAGCTTTAATTCTATATTGAAATTTCTTTTTACAATTTCAAAGTCGAATTTATAGTTTTGAAGTACTAGCTTATGCTCATTTAATATTTTAATTGCTTCAGCAGCTACTTGTTCATTAACTTGATCTGGAACTCCTAAGTAATAGTGATTAATTGGTACATAATATCCTCTTTTATCATCTATTGAAAATGAAAATCCAACAATGTTCGCTTGAATTACATCAACATCTGTTGTTTCTGTATCAAATGATACAATTGAATCTTTTGGAATACCATTTAGTATCTTCATTAACTCTTTTGAATCATTTAACAAAATAGATTCAAATTGAAGCTTCTCTTTTACTGGTGGTAAATCTGTTTTATAATTCAGTCCATTTGAATGTACTCTTTGAACTATTCTATCCATGTTAAACTCTAAAAGAATATCTTCAATTTTTAATATAGGATTCTCTTTTGGTAGTGCAATCTCTTCAGATATTTCTAATTCATAAGCATCTGTATGAAGAGTTACTAACTCTTTACTTACAAATGCCATCTCTTTATTATCTGTAAGTAATGTTTTCCATCTTTTTTTCTCTATATTCTCTATGTTTTCATAGATATTATCTAGGTTATCAAACTGCTCTATTAGTGCCTGTGCTGTTTTAGCACCAACACCTTTTACACCTGGAACATTATCAGCACTATCTCCAAGTAAAGATTGATAATCGATAAACTGATCAGGTCTTACTCCATACTTTTCAAAACAATAATCAGATCTAACTTCCACTTTTTTAATAGGATCAAACATAAAAATATCATCTTTATCACTAATTAATTGATAAAGATCTTTATCATGACTTACAATTCTTACATGCATATCTAAATCTCTAGCATCTTCAGCTAATGATGCGATAATATCATCAGCTTCATATCCCACTTGGCTTGCAGTAGCAAATCCCATTTGTTCAATCCATTGAATAGCAATAGGAAGTTGTTGTTTTAAATCTGCAGGTACCTCTGGTCTATGTGTTTTATACTCACTATATATATCATTTCTAAATGTATCACCTGGACTATCTAAAGCAAAAATAATATAATCTGTTTGAAAATCTTTTCCAAGATTAGAGACAAAGTTCATAAAGCCTGTCAGTAATCCTGTTGGAAATCCATTTTTAGCTCTTAAAGGTGGTAGTGCATAATAGCTTCTAAAAAGAAAACCAAAAGTATCTATAATCGTAATTGTTTTTTTATTATCCATTAAAGTAAAATTCCTATATATGTTATTATATTTATAGTATAATAATGCCACTAAAAAGGAGATCAAACAACTATGATAATTATCCCTGCAAGACTTAATTCAAGTAGATTTGAAAATAAAATATTAGTTGATATTTTAGGATTACCAATGGTTATTAGAACAGCCAAACAAGTACAAAATATCGATGATGTAACGATCGCTACAGATTCACAAGAGGTTGTAGATTTAGCAGCTAAACATGGCATCAATGCAGTTCTAACAAGTACATCACATCAAAGTGGCACAGATAGAATAAATGAAGCTGCAAGTAATCTAAACCTAAATGATGATGACATAGTGATCAATGTTCAAGGTGATGAACCATTTATAGAAGAAGATGTAATAAAATCTATCTATGATATCACAAAAAAACATGTAGGGAAAGATGGTATTATGCTATCAAGTTGTTATAAGATTATTGATAGTGAGATGGCTGATGACCCAAATCATGTAAAAGTTATTACAGACTGTAATGAAGATGCGATTTACTTTTCAAGGGCAAAAATCCCATACAATAGAGATCATCATCATGGTGTACAATATAAAGGACACCTTGGTATCTATGGATTTACCGTAAAAACACTTAGAGAATTTTGTTCTCTTACGACAAATGACTTAGAAAATATTGAAAAACTTGAACAACTTCGAGCTATAAGTGCTGGAAATAAAATCAAAATGGTTCAAGTAGATTCAAAAAGTTTTGGTATAGATACAGCTGAAGATCTTGATAGAGCTTTAGAGATTTTTGGATAATTTTTTAAAAGCTTTCTTTGTTAAAGAGGATATAGGAAGATTTTCCATATCCTCTAACTCTACCCACTTTACATCTTCTGGAATTAGATCACTTTGATATAGGTTTACTGTTATTTTATACTTTGTATAACTATGTTTGAAACTACCTATAAAATCTTCATCAATAGGATCTGTATGAGGTAAAGTTAACATATCTTTATACAGTTTCTCTTTTGATTTCACTAATCCTATTTGATTTTCTTTAATGACAATTGCTAAAAATAGTTCTAAGTCTTCATATTTAATTTTCTTTGTTTGAGTATATTGTAAAGGATTTTCTTTCCCTTGACAAGTTTGACTTAAAGGGCAACTATCACATTGAGGGTTTGTAGCTGTACAAATCATAGACCCCAAATCCATTAATGCTAAATTATGATCTCTTGGTGATTTATCATTTAAAAAACTATTAGCAAAATCATATACAATTGATTCACTATTTTCAATTATTGCAAAGTATCGTCTCAATACTCTTTTAATATTTGTATCAACTACACTTACTTTTTGATGAAGTGCAAAACTACAAATGGCACTTGCTGTATACTTACCAATACCAGGTAAAGACTCTAACTCTTTTAAAGTATCTGGTATAGTTTTTAGTTTTGAACACTCTATGGCTGCTTTATGTAGGTTTCTTGCCCTACTATAATATCCTAACCCACTCCAAGCAGTTAGAACATCATCTATATTTGCATTTGCTAGATCATCAACAGTTGGAAATTTTTCTAAAAAACTTGGATAAAAATGTTCCTGTACACGGCTAACTTGAGTTTGTTGAAGCATCACTTCACTAATATAAACATGGTAAACATCATCAGTATTTCGCCATGGCAGTGAGTGTCTACCATAGTTTCCATACCATGATAATAAAGCTTTTTGAGCCATTAGAAAGTGAAGTCTTCCCCTAGATAGTGCTCTCGTACAACAGCATCTTGCTTAATCTGTTCACTTGTACCAGAAGCTAATACTGAACCACTTTTAATTACATAAGCTCTATCACAAATTTCTAGTGTTTCCCTTACATTATGATCTGTAATAAGTACACCAATACCAATAGTTGTAAGCTGATGAATAATACCTTGAATATCTTTAACAGCAATTGGGTCAACTCCAGCAAATGGTTCATCTAGAAGTAAGAATTTTGGACTAGATACTAATGCTCTAGCGATCTCTGTTCTTCTTCTTTCCCCTCCACTTAAACTTACACCTTTTCTTTGTCTAATTGGCTCAATATTAAAAATTTGTAGTAGCTCTTCAACTCTTTTATGACGATCTTTCTTATTCTCAATAGATACCTCTGCTGCTAACATGAGATTCTCTTCTACTGTTAAATCTTTAAAAATTGATGACTCTTGTGGTAAATACCCTACTCCCATTAAAGCTCTTTGGTGTAATGGCTTACCAGTGATATCTTCACCATTAAATAACACCTCTCCACTGCTAGGTGGGATAAGTCCACATATTGTATAAAATGTAGTTGTTTTACCTGCACCATTTGGTCCTAGTAATCCAACAATCTCTCCACTTTTAATATCTAAACTAATACCATATAGTATTTGTGTCTTTTTAATGCTTTTCGTAATATTTTTGATCTCTAATGTATGTATTGTCATTGTTTAATTGTATATTCTCTTTTATTGTCTTGCTTTTTTATTTGTACCACTAGTGTATCAAAACCATACTCATTTAATAGATTATATAATCTATCATCACCCCACTCTACAAAATGTATTCCACTTTTTTCAAACTCTTCTAAAAGCCCTAGAGCAATAAACTCATCTAAAGTTTTATTATATACATCATAGTGATAGATATCATCTCCATAGATGGTTTGTAGTGAAAATGTAGGACTCGTTACTTTATCCTTCAAACCTAATGAGCTTACAAAGTTTTGAACTAAAGTTGTCTTACCACTAGCAAGGTCACCTTGTAAAAGTACTACAATATCCCTATTGTCAATACTTTTTTTTAGGCTTTGGATAACCTCACTAATGTTTTCTAGATTAGATATCATTACTTACTTGAACAATCTCTTCTAGTTTTTCTTTTGCCTTACCATTAGAAATTGTATCTTGTGCTAAAGCTATACCATCTTGAATGTTATCAACTTTTCCATCTACCCATAAAGCAGCAGCAGCATTTATAAGAACAATATCTAACTTTGCACCTTTTATTTCACCAGATAAAATCTCTTTGGTTGTTTGAGCATTTTCAACAGCATCTCCACCTGCTATTTCACTTTTATCATAAAGTGATAGTCCAAAATCTCTAGGATCTATAATAGTGTCTTCTAACGAACCATCGTCAAGTTTAGAAGCATATGTAATATCACTAATAGAGATCTCATCCATACCATCAGCAGCACTTACAACTAATGCTCTTTTTGTATCTATTAACTTTAAAGCTTGTGCTATTTTAGGTACAAAACTCTTATCAAATACACCAATAAGTTGTTTTGAAACACCTGCAGGATTTGTTAAAGGGCCAAGTATATTAAATATAGTTCTATGCTCTAAAGATTTTCTAATAGGCATAATATGTTTCATAGCAGGATGATGATTCACTGCAAACATAAATACAAATCCAGTTTTTTCTAGTATCTTTACTTGTTGCTCTACATCTAAAGTAAGATTAACACCTAGTGCTTCTAACATATCTGCACTACCACTTTTACTAGTGATACTTCTATTTCCATGCTTAGCAACTTTACAACCACAAGCACTTAAAAGAATAGATACAGTTGTAGACACATTAAAGCTATTACTTTTATCTCCACCTGTACCACAGTTATCTACAAGCTCTGATTTTAAACTATCAGCAATAGGTAGTTTAATAGAATGTTCTCTCATTACATCAGCTGCTGCAGCAATTTGTTCAGCAGTTTCACCATTATTGTATATATCTACTAAATAACCTCTAATTTGATCTTCAGACCAATTATTTGAAAAAATATTTTCGAAATCTTCTTTTATTTTACTAAACATACATATTCCCCTTGTGCAGATTTTGGTGTAGATTTTGTTCTTGGTATTTGTAATACTTTATACTTCTCACTATATTCAAGATATTGAAGTGTAATAATATCCCCAATCTTTACCTCTTTTGCTTTTTTCACTGCTATATCATTGATCAATACAACTTTATTAGCAAGCATATCTTCAGCAATCGATCTTCTTTTTGTAAGATTTACAGCATTCATAAATTTATCTATTCTCATAGTTATCTTATCCTTTTTAGTGAAGACTTTGATAGTTTTATCATTTTTGATGAACTTTTTTGTGAAAATCCTTCACTTTTTGCAACAACAACATCTGCACTATCAAATGCAAAATCATGATCAAAATCTTTTCCTGTAATATTTGCAGATGTTGAATACAAACATGAAAACTTATTTAAAAGTTGAAAGTGATCAGAATCTCGATCTACAACTCTATAACTATTTCCATCAGGATAGATAAATGTTGTTAGTTTTGAATTTCGTACCATTTTTCTATGTTTCTTTGGTACTCTAGTTTTACTGTTAAGTGTTTTAAAACTATCAACTTCACAAAGCATCTTTTGTGAAACTGGTCTTTGTTTAATATTTGCTAGTTTAGTACTATCATTTGACAAAAACCCAACTGTTGTTTGAGTTTGTGCCAAATATACTAAATTTTTATCCATAACAATTTTATAAGACTATAGCCCTAAAAATTCTTGGATAGATTTAGGTTGCATCTCTTCTGATTTTAGTGCTTTAATAGCTTCTATAGAAGCAAGTGTAGCGGCTACTGTTGTAAAGTATGGAGTGTGTACTCTTAGTACTGTTCTTCTAATAGTAAGACCATCATCTTTTGATGATTCTTTACCATCAGCTGTATTAATGGCCATTACAATCTCTTCATTCATAAGTGAGTCTGTAATATTTGGTCTACCTTCACTCACCTTTAGAACTTTCTCACACTCAATTCCAGCTTCACTAATCACTTTATATGTTCCACCAGTTGCAACGATATCAAAACCTTCTGCTTTTAATTCAGATGCAATTTGTGGAGCAAATTCTTTATCAAGATCTGCAAGTGAAATAAATACTTTTCCACCATCTTTTGGTAAGAAGTTTTTAGCAGCATCCTGTGATTTTGCAAATGCTGCACCAAATGAACAACTAATCCCCATAACCTCACCTGTAGATTTCATCTCAGGCCCAAGAATTAAGTCAGCTCCACTTAGTTTATTAAATGGGAATACAGCTTCTTTAACTGCTACTTGATCTTTTAAGATTGGTTTTAATACACCGTTTTCTTCTGTTACAATATCTTTATCATAAGCATTTAAAGCATCTTTTAAAGACTCTCCCCACATAACTCTAGTAGCAACTTTTGCTAATGGAATACCTGTAGCTTTAGATACAAATGGTACTGTTCTAGAAGCTCTTGGATTTACTTCAATTAAGTAAATTTTACCTTGATGAATTGCGTATTGAGTATTCATTAGACCCTGAACACCAAGTCCTAATGCCATATTTTTAGTTTTTTGCTCAACTTCAGCAATAATTTCTGGATCAAGACCAACTGGAGGTAATGTACAAGCAGAATCTCCTGAGTGAATACCAGCTTCCTCAATATGTTGCATAATTCCACCAATATACACATCTTTACCATCAGTGATACAATCAACATCAAGTTCAATTGCTCTATCTAAAAATTTATCAATTAATACAGGTGCATCATTTGATACAGCAACCGCTTCATCCATATACTGAGTTAACTCTGCATCAGAATAAACAGTTTTCATACCTCTACCACCAAGTACAAATGATGGTCTTACAAGTACAGGGTACCCTACTCTATTTGCAACTTTAAGAGCTTCATCTAAAGTAACTACTGTTCCATTGTCTGGTTGTAAAAGTTCAGCTTTTTCTACAAATGTCATGAACTTTTCTCTATCTTCAGCAAGATCAATAACTTCAGCAGTTGTACCGATAATTTTTCCACCCATATCATGGATAGCATTTGCTAATTTCAGTGGAGTTTGTCCACCAAAGTGAACGATAATACCATCTGGG
>CBFHVJ010000025.1:0-14464 GCA_965659435.1 uncultured Arcobacteraceae bacterium | reverse complement strand
CCCAGAAATCACTTCTTGTTCTAGCAGTTCAGCAGTCATTTGTTCCATTGCATCATTGTTATCTCTTAAACTTTGTAAAACAGCATTATATCTATCTTCTAAAGTTGTTTTAATATGTTCATCTAATTTGAATGCCATCTCATCACTATAGTCTTTTGATGATTGTCCACCACCTAAAAACTGATTTTGTTGTTTATGTAGTACCATAAGACCAGCAATGTCATTATCACTCATTCCATAGATTGTAGCCATAGATTTAATAATATCAGTTGCTCTTTCTAGATCATTACCTGCACCTGTACTTACTTCACCGATATAGATCTCTTCAGCTGCTCTACCACCTAGTAAAGTATCAACTTCTGCTAATAGCTCATGTTTTTGCATAAGGTACTTATTCTCTTCAGGGGTATTTAGTGTATACCCTAAAGCTGCAAGTCCTCTTGGAACAATTGAAACTTTATTTACTTTTTTTGCACCTTTTGTTATTTCTGCGATTAATGCATGACCAGATTCATGATAAGCAACAATTTTTCTCTCTTTAGGAGATATTCTTCTACTTTTCTTTTCTAACCCAGCAATTTGTCTTTCAACTGCTTCTTTAAAGTGCTTAGGTCTTACTTCACTATCCTTTGCTCTCCCTGCAAGAAGTGCAGCTTCATTAATTACATTTGCTAAGTCTGCACCAGCAAGACCAGCTGTCATCACTGCAACTTCTCTTAGGTCCACATTTTCAGATATTTTCACATCTTTAATATGTACATTTAAGATTTCGATTCTTCCTTCTAAGTCAGGCTTATCAACTAGTACTTGTCTATCAAATCTACCAGGTCTTAAAAGTGCTGGATCAAGAACTTCTGGTCTATTTGTAGCTGCTAATATAATAACTGGAGCAGCTGCACTACTAAATCCATCCATCTCTGCTAAAAGTTGATTTAGAGTTTGTTCTCTCTCGTCATTACCACCCATATTCCCAGCACTTGCTCTACTTTTACCTATAGCATCAATCTCATCGATAAAAATAATTGCAGGAGCTACTTTTTTTGCTTGCTCAAATAGGTCTCTAACTCTACTAGCACCAACACCAACAAACATCTCAATAAAACTTGAACCAGTAACACTTAAAAACTCAACATCTGCTTCACCAGCAACTGCTTTTGCTAAAAGAGTTTTACCAGTTCCTGGAGGTCCTACTAAAAGAACACCTTTTGGAATTTGAGCACCAAGCTTTACATATCTTTCTGGATCTTTTAAGAAATCAACAATTTCAGTTACTTCCTCTTTTGCTTCTTTATTTCCAGCCATATCTTTAAATTTAACATTTGGTTTTTCGCTATTAATCATCTTTTTAGCACCACCGATTCCAAGAAGGCCACCACCTCCTCCACCACCCATAGAGCTAGAGATTTTTCTAGATAGGAACATCCATATTGCTATAAATATAAATAGTGGTAGAACCCAACCAAAAAGCATATCAGCTAGATAGTTCTCTTCACTTACTCCACCATAAGCTACATTATTTGTTTCAAGCATAGTAATTAGAGTTTCATCTGGTACTACTCTTTTTACAATGTAAACTGTTTTAACACCATTTGCAACTTTAGAACTTGCTTTGATAGTTGTTTGTCCAATACCTACATATTCAATTGCACCACTTTTAAGTAAGCTTTTAAAATCTGAATAAGCAATCTTTTTAGTTTGAGATTGATTGTATGCGCTCATATTTCCATTTACATTCATATCGTCTTGAGGGAAGAGATTTTTAAATGCAAAAATAGTTACCATCGAAAATAGTACAAAGACTAAAATTGGATTGTTATTGAAAAAATTATTATCATTTTTATTGTTATTTTGGTTATTGTTATTATTCATCATTAATTATTTATCCTTTTGTTTTAAAGTGATTGTTACCCAATCACCTTTTGTTACAATTTCAATTATCTCAAATTGCTTAAATCTCTTTAATACTCTATCTTTATAAGTACTTAAAATACCTGATAAAATTAATACGCCATTATCATTTAAGCTTTGTTTTAAATCAGAAGCAATCATGATAAGAACATCTGCTACAATATTTGCAATTACAACATCATATTTGTTTTTTGTACTAACAGCAGAACCAACCCATGCATTGTTAAACTTACAATTATTTAGTTCAAAGTTTATTGTTGAGTTTTCAATAGATACAGGATCTGTATCACAAATATCGACAGTAGCTCCAACTTTTGAAGCAGCAATACTTAATATACCACTTCCACAACCAACATCAAGTAAAGTATTTTTCTCCTGAACATATTTACTTATAAGTTCTAAACAACTACTTGTAGTTTCATGATGTCCACTTCCAAATGCTAAAGCAGGGTCTATAACAATATTTGTTTTCCCTTCTTTACTCTCATTCCAACTTGGATGGATATAGAATTGTCCTGCTTCAACTGGTTGAATAGAGTTTTTATACTCAGAAACCCAATCTTCATTTTCTTTTTTTTCATAATTAGTAATAGTAGTTATATCACAATCAAGAGCAATAGATAACTCTTTTGTAAATGTTTCAACACCTTCTTTAATTGTCTCTAGTGGATGCTCGTTTCGTATAATAATTTGTCCATCAAGCTCTTCAATAGCTTCATCTGTAAGTTCTGAAATAAGCTCTAAATAAAGCTCATAATAAGTATCAGGTTTGATACTAAGTTCATAATAGTACTTTTGCAATGGTTGTACCTTGTAATAATTTTATCTTAAATATTCAGGATTTTATCTAAAAGTTCATTATAAAAATATAAACAAAAGAAATAGATAAATATATTGTCCTTTTGAAAAGGAAAGAAATTACTGAAAAAATAGAAAAACATTCCTAATTGATTGACATTGATGGAACTTTTGGGTACAATTCGCGTCCATACATTGGTTAGTGTGTTAAAACTAACGAGTTCTTTAAAGGAAAAAAATGGAAAAAATTAGACTTAAATTAAAAGCGTACGATCATAGAGTTTTAGATCGATCAGTTGCTTCTATAGTTGAAGCTGTTAAAAGAACAGGTGCAGAGTTGATAGGGCCAATCCCTTTACCAACAAAGAGAAGAAAGTATACAGTACTTAAATCTCCACATGTTAACAAAGACAGTAGAGAGCAATTCGAAATTAGAATTCATTCTAGAGTAGTGGATATTATCTCATCAACTCCAGATACAGTTGATTCACTAATGAAACTTGATTTAGCTCCAGAAGTGGATGTTGAAGTAAGATCAATGGGTCAAGAGTAGGAAGGTAGTTATGGAATTTATCGTAGAAAAAATCGGAATGAGTAGAACAATGACTGTACCAAGTACTGCTGTTACATTACTTAAAGTTGTAGAAACTAAAGTATGTGAAGTATCAGAAACTGGTAAATCAGTTGTAGCGTACGCTAATAGTAAAAAAACAAACAAAGCAATCGAAGGTAAGCAATCAAAGTATAACTTATCTAAAGAATTTAATTCGTTTGCTTCATTAAATGTAGCTAATACAGAAGCTGGTGATCTTGATACTTCAGCTTTAGTAGAGGGTGCAGTTTTAAAAGCAACTTTTAACACTAAAGGTAGAGGTTTCTCTGGTGTTGTTAAAAGATGGAACTTTGCTGGTGGTAGAGCATCACATGGACATAGAATGGGTAAAAGAACTGGTTCTATTGGTAATGCAGAGTGGCCAGGAAGAGTACAACCAGGTAAGAAAATGCCAGGTCAATATGGTAACACTACAAACAGTGTTAAAAATGATGTAGTTTCATTTGATGCAGCTACTGGAATCTTAGTTGTTAAGGGTTCAGTTTCTGGTGCAAATGGTGCATTAGGTAGAGTAAAGGTTTATTAATGAGTAAATTAGAATTAGTAAAATGCGAATTACCTGAAAGTTTTAAGGGTATTAACTCTCACAACTTATACTTATATGTAAAATCTTACATGGCTGGTTTAAGAGCAAATACTGCTAGAGTTAAAAATAGATCAGAAGTAAGCGGTGGTGGTAAAAAGCCAAAAGCTCAAAAAGGTTCTGGTGGAGCTAGATGGGGTTCTAAAAGATCACCATTATTCGTTGGTGGGGGTCAAGTATTTGGACCTACTAAGAGAAACTACAACTTAAAAGTTAACACAAAGCAAAAAGTATTAGCATTAAACTATGCTATTAATACTCATGCTGAAAACAATACTTTATTCGTAACTGATAAAGTTGAAGTTGAGTCTGGTAAAACAAAAGAAGCTAAAGCGTTATTAAACACTTTAGATCAAAGAGATACATTAGTAGTTGTTGAAAATATGGATGAGAAGACTTACTTAGCATTCAGAAATATCAAAAACTGTTACATGATTGAAAAACAAGAATTAAATGCTTATGTAGTTGCTGCTTATAGATCAGTTCTGATCGAAAAAGCTGTAATTGATAGCTTAACTAAAGAGGTATAAGATGGCTGATATTACAGATATTAAATCGATTTTATATACTGAAAAAACAATTGAGCTTCAAGAGAGCGGTGTAGTTGTTGTTCAGACAAGTCCTAGAATGACTAAAAATAGTCTTAAAGAGGTTTTTAAAGAATACTTTGGAGTAACTCCATCAAAAGTTAATTCTTTAAATCAAAGTGGTAAAGTTAAGAAATTTAGAGGAAGACCTGGTAAAAGACCAGATTTCAAAAAATTCTATGTAACATTACCAGAGGGCGCTGAATTAGCGAACCTATCAGCATAAGGAGTAGAGAATGGCAATTAAAAAATTTAGACCTATAACTCCTGCTAGAAGATTTATGGCAGTAATGGATTCTGGAGATATTACTTCAAAGCCAACAGTTAGATCACTTTTAGTAAAAGTACCATCAACTGCAGGTAGAAATAATAACGGTAGAATTACATCTAGACATAAACAAGCAGGTGCTAAGAAACAATACAGAATTATCGATTTTAAAAGAAATAAATTTGATATCCCTGGAACAGTATCAACTATTGAATACGATCCGTATAGAAACTGTAGAATTTGTTTAGTTACTTACGCTGATGGAGATAAAAGATATATTCTTCAACCATCTGGATTAAAAGTTGGTGATAAAGTTATGGCTGCTGAAGCTGGTTTAGATATCTTACCAGGTAATGCAATGAGACTTAAAAATATCCCAGTTGGTACAATGGTACACAACATTGAGATGAAGCCAGGTAAAGGTGGACAAATCGCTAGATCTGCTGGTGGTTATGCACAAGTTATGGGTAGAGAAGATAAGTATGTTATCTTAAGACTTCCATCTGGTGAAATGAGAAAACTTCTTGGTGTTTGTATTGCAACTGTTGGTATTGTTGGAAATGAAGATTTCTCAAATACTGTAATTGGTAAAGCTGGTAGACAAAGACATATGGGTAAAAGACCTCAAACTAGAGGATCTGCAATGAACCCAATCGATCACCCTCATGGTGGTGGTGAAGGTAAAACTAACTCAGGAAGACATCCAGTTACTCCGTGGGGTATGCCAACTAAAGGTTATAAAACTAGAAAGAAAAAAGCTAGTGACAAACTAATCATTTCAAGAAGAAAGAAATAAGGGTAGATAATGGCTAGAAGTATTAAAAAAGGTCCATTTGTAGATGCTCATGTAGCAAAAAAAGTTGCTAAAGCATTAGAAACTGGAGATAGAAAACCGATTAAAACATGGTCAAGAAGAAGTATGGTATTACCTGATATGATTGGATTAACATTCAATGTACATAATGGTAGAAACTTCATTCCTGTAATTATTACTGAGAACCACGTTGGATATAAGCTTGGTGAATTTGCACCTACAAGAACATTCAAGGGCCATAAAGGTTCTGTACAGAAGAAGGTAGGATAATATGGGTAAAGCTACATTAAAATTTATTAGATTATCACCAAACAAATCTAGATTAATTGCTAGAGAAGTACAAGGTATGAATGCTGAAGTAGCAATTGCTTCTTTAGAATTTACTCCAAACAAAGCTGCAAAAGTTATCGCAAAAGTTGTTGCTTCTGCAGTAGCTAATGCTGGTTTAGAGCCAGAAGAAGCTATAGTTACTAGCTGTAGAGTTGATAAAGGACCTGTTCTTAAGAGATTTATTCCAAGAGCAAGAGGTAGTGCAACACCTATTCTTAAACCAACTTCTCACATCTACGTAGAAGTAGCGAAAATTGAAGGAGATAAGTAATGGGTCAAAAAGTTAATCCAATAGGACTAAGATTAGGTATTAATAGAAACTGGGATTCAAGATGGTTCCCTTCATTTAAAAATATGCCTGCAAATGTTTCTGAAGATGATAAGATCAGAAGATTTGTTAAAAAAGAGCTTTACTACGCTGGTGTTGCTCAAACTATTATCGAAAGAACTGCAAAGAAAGTTAGAGTTACTATCGTAGCTGCTAGACCTGGTATCATTATTGGTAAAAAAGGTGCAGATGTTGAAAAACTAAAAACTAACCTTGCTAAATTAGTAGGTAGAGAAGTAGCTGTTAATATTAAAGAAGAGAGAAAACCTTTCTTATCTGGACAATTAGCTGCTGAAAATGTTGCTCAACAACTAGAAAGAAGAGTTGCATTTAGAAGAGCTATGAAAAGAGTTATGCAAAATGCAATCAAAGCTGGAGCTAAAGGTATTAAAGTTTCTGTTTCTGGTAGACTTGGTGGAGCTGAAATGGCTAGAACTGAGTGGTACTTAGAAGGTAGAGTTCCTTTACATACTTTCAGAGCTAAAATCGATTACGGTTTTGCTGAAGGACATACTACTTACGGTTGTATTGGTATTAAAGTTTGGATCTTTAAAGGTGAGGTACTTGCTAAAGGTATCCCAGCTGAGTCTACTACTGCTTCTGATAAACCAAAAAGAAATAAAAGAAGAGGTAACTAATCATGTTAATGCCTAAGAGAACTAAATATAGAAAGCAAATGAAAGGTAGAAATAGAGGGAAATCTTTCAGAGCTAATACATTAACTTATGGTAATATTGGTATTAAAGCTGTAGATCATGGAAGAATTGATTCTAGACAAATCGAAGCTGCCAGAATTGCAATGACTAGAAAGATCAATAGACAAGGTAAAGTTTGGATTATGGTATTCCCACATAAGCCACTTACAGCTAGACCATTAGAAGTAAGAATGGGTAAAGGTAAAGGTTCTGTTGATAAATGGGTTATGAATATTAAGCCAGGTAGAATTTGTTTTGAGATGGGTGGAGTAGATGAAGCACTTGCAAGAGAAGCATTAACTTTAGCTATGCATAAATTACCTTTCAAAACTAAAATTGTAACAGTTGAGGGTGAAAATGAACTATACTGATATTAAAGATAAAAGCTTAGAAGAGCTAAATACATTATTAAAAGAAAAAAAGGTGCTGCTTTTTGAATTAAAAATCAAGCAAAAGACTATGCAGCTAACAAATACAAGTGAATTAAAAGTAGTTAAAAAAGATATCGCAAGAATCAAAACTGCTATCACTGCTGCAAGTTAAGGGGTAGTTTATGTCACAAGGTAGAGTTATTCAAGGTAAAGTAGTTGCTGTTGCAGGTTCGAAAACTGCTACTATTCTTGTAGAGAGAAAAGTAATGCACCCAAAGTACCACAAGACTGTAAAGAGATTTAAAAAATATTTAATTCACGATGAAAAATCTGAATTAGATATTAATGATGTTGTAACTGCAATTGAATGTAGACCACTTTCAAAAAGAAAGTCGTTCAGATTAAATACAATTGTATCTAGAGGAGTTAAATAATGATTCAAGGTTTTTCTAGACTAAATGTTGCTGATAATACTGGTGCTAAAGAGATCATGTGTATCAAAGTTCTTGGTGGATCTAAGAGAAGATATGCAACTGTTGGTGACGTAATCGTTGCTTCAGTTAAAAAAGCTTTACCTACTGGTAAAGTTAAAAAAGGTCAAGTAGTTAAAGCTGTAATCGTTAGAACTCATAAAGAGGTTCAAAGAGAAAATGGATCTTTAATTAGATTTGATGACAATGCTGCTGTAATCTTAGATGGTAAAAAAGAACCAATTGGTACAAGAATTTTTGGACCAGTTGCAAGAGAAGTTAGATATTCTGGATTCATGAAGATTGTTTCACTTGCACCGGAGGTATTATAATATGGCAAATAAGTTAAAAATCAAAAAGGGTGATACTGTAGAAATCATCGCTGGTGATGATAAAGGTAAAACTGGAGAGGTTTTAAAAGTTATTACTGCTACAAGACAAGTAATCGTTAAAGATTGTAAAGTAGCTAAAAAAACTGTTAAGCCTGATCAAGAGAAAAATCCAGAAGGTGGATTTGTAAATAAAGAGATGCCAATTGATATCTCTAATGTTGCAAAAGTAGAAGGTGAATAATATGGCTGCTAGATTACTAGAAAAATATAAAAGTGAAATTGCACCAGTTTTAGAAACTGAGTTTGTTCAAAATAAAATGTTAACTGCTAAAGTAGATAAGATTGTTATCTCTGTTGGTACTGGTTTTGCTATGAAAGATAGTAAACTAATCCAAAACATTCAAGATATCATCTCTTTAATTGCTGGTCAAAAAGCAGTTGTAATTAAATCCAAAAAGTCTGTTGCAGGATTTAAAGTAAGAGAAGATATGCCAGTTGGTGTTAAAGTTACTTTAAGAGGTCAAAGAATGTATGAATTCTTAGACAAGTTAGTAACTATTGCATTACCAAGAGTAAAAGATTTCCAAGGTTTAAATAAGAATGGTTTTGATGGTAGAGGAAACTTTAACTTCGGACTTCAAGAGCAATTAATGTTCCCTGAAGTGCAATTCGATGATATTATTCAAACTCATGGTATGAATATTTCTATTGCTACAAGTACTGATTCTGATTCAGAAGCTTACAGATTATTAGAATTATTTGGTGTACCATTTACTAAAGGAAATAACTAATGGCAAAGAAATCAATGATAGCTAAAGCAAAGAGAACACCTAAGTTTGCTGTAAGAGGTTACACTAGATGTTCAATTTGTGGTAGACCACACTCTGTATTAAGAGACTTTGGAATCTGTAGAGTTTGTTTTAGAAAAATGGCTAACGAAGGTTTATTACCTGGTGTTAGAAAATCAAGCTGGTAACCCCAGCTTTTAAAATAGGAGAAAAAGCCCATGATGAATGATTTAATCGCAGACGCTTTGACTAGAATTAGAAATGCAGCTATGAGAAAACTTGAAGTTGCAACTTTACTTCATTCAAATGCTGTTGAAGGTGTTGTAGCTGTATTAGAAGAAAAAGAATACGTTGAGAGCTACAAAGTAGTTGAAGGTGAAAATAACAAAAGAACTATCAATGTTGTTTTAAAATATGATGATAATGATAACTCAGTAATCAATGAACTTGCTAGAGTATCAAAACCAGGAAGAAGAGTTTATAAACCAGCTTCTGAAATTAAAACTTTTAAAAATGGATATGGAACTATTATTGTTAGTACTAATAAAGGTATTATTGCTAATGATAAAGCTTTCGCTACTAATGTTGGTGGTGAAGTTCTATGTACTGTTTGGTAGTAGGGGGATTATATGTCAAGAATTGGTAAAAAAGAAATTGCTATTCCATCTGGTATAGAGATCACTGAAGCAAATGGTATTGTTACTGTTAAAAAAGGTAACAAATCTATTGATGTTGATACTCATAATAGAGTAGGTATTGAAGTTGCAGATGGTAAAGTTGTATTCACTAGAAATGGTGAAACTTCTCAAGATTCTGCTTACTGGGGAACTTATAGAGCTCTAACTGCAAATGCTGTTGAAGGTCTTGATAAAGGTTTCACAAAATCTTTAGAGATTAATGGTGTTGGTTATAGAGCTGCTGTTAAAGGTAAAGTTCTAGAACTTCAATTAGGTTACTCACACCCAATTAACTATGAGATTCCAGAAGGACTTGAAATTACTGTTGAGAAAAATATCATCACAGTAAAAGGAAGTGATAAGCAAGCTGTTGGTCAATCAGCTGCAATTATCAGAGGATACAGAAAACCAGAGCCGTATAAAGGTAAAGGTGTTAAGTATACTGACGAGCATATCGTTAGAAAAGCCGGTAAAACTGCAAGTTAAGGTGTAAAGAATGAGTAGAGCAAAAGATATAGCAAAAAAGAATTCTTTAAGAATTAAGAGAAAAAGAAGAGTTAGAGGAAGCATCGCTTCTGGAACTGCTGAGATGCCAAGAGTATCAGTATTTAAATCAAACAAATACTTATCAGCACAGGCAGTGAATGATGTTACTGGAACAACTCTTGCTTCAGTAAATAGTAAAACAATGAACTTAAGTGTTTCAAAAGCAAATGCTGCATTAGTTGGAGCTGAATTTGCAAACAACTTAAAAGCAGCAAACATTGAAACTGTTGTTTTTGATAGAAACGGATACTTATATCATGGTGTAGTTGCAGCATTTGCAGATGCATTAAGAGACAACGGAATAAAGGTTTAATATGGCAATCAATAGAGATGATTTTGAAGAAGCTATCGTAAATATCGGTAGAGTAACAAAAGTTGTTAAGGGTGGTAGAAGATTTAGATTTACTGCTTTAGTAGTTGTTGGTGATAAACAAGGTACTGTAGGATTTGGTACTGGAAAAGCAAAAGAAGTTCCAGATGCAATCAAAAAAGCTTTAGATGACGCTTTTAAAAGCTTAGTTAAAGTTAACATTAATGGTACTACAATTAATCATGATATTGAGCATAAGTATAATGCAAGTAAAATTCTTTTAAAGCCAGCTTCAGAAGGTACAGGACTTATCGCAGGTGGTGCGGCAAGACCAGTTCTAGAGCTTGCAGGTGTTAAAGATATTATTGCAAAGTCTCTTGGTTCAAATAATCCAAATAACCTTGTTCAAGCTACTGTTGAAGCTTTAGCAAGAATTAAAGGCTAAGGAGAAAATTATGGCATTAAATAATTTACAACCAGCAGCTGGTAGTTCAAAAAATATTAAAAGAGTTGGTAGAGGTCAAGGTTCAGGAATGGGTAAGACTTCTACTAGAGGTCAAAAGGGTCAAAAATCTAGATCTGGTTATAAGATCAAGAGAAACTTTGAAGGTGGTCAACAACCATTAGCGAAGAGACTTCCAAAAGTTGGATTCTTCTCTAGAGTTGTTAAACCATACTCAATTAATGTAGACAAAGTTAAACAAGTTGCTGAATTACCTGAAATCACGGTAGAAAGCATTAACACTGTTTACAAACTATCTAAAGCTGTTAAAAAAGTAAAACTAATTGGTTCTACTGCAAAAGATTTAGCATCAAAGATTAAAGACGAAAACGTTACAACTACTGGTAACTAGTTATGAATAAAGATCTATTAAATAAAATTTTAATTACATTAGGTTTTATTTTGCTATACAGAGTATTGGCATATGTGCCAGTACCTGGTGTTAATATAGATGTTGTAAAAGAATTTTTCGATTCAAATGCAGGTAATGCACTTGGTATGATTAACATGTTTAGTGGTAATGCGGTAGAAAGACTATCTATTATCTCTCTTGGTATCATGCCTTATATTACTGCTTCAATTATTATGGAGCTTTTAGCTGCAACTTTCCCAAATATTGGAAAGATGAAAAAAGAGAAAGATGGTATGACAAAGTATATGCAGATCATTAGATATGCAACTATTGTTATTACATTTATTCAAGCCATTGGTGTTTCAATGGGTCTTAACTCTCTTACAGGTGCATCTGGTCAGAGTGCAATTACTATTGACATGGATACATTTATTGCTGTTGCAGCTGTTTCAATGGTCGCTGGTACTGTTATGCTTATGTGGATTGGTGAACAAATCACACAAAAGGGTATTGGTAATGGTATATCATTAATTATCTTTGCTGGTATTGTTTCGGCTATTCCAAGTGCAATTGGTGGTACGATAGATCTAGTAAATAATGGACAGTTAAGTTTCCTAATTGTTATTGCAATGCTAATTGTTATTTTAGCTACTGTAGGACTGATCATTTATGTTGAATTAGGTGAAAGAAGAATCCCTATTTCATACTCTAGAAAAGTTATGATGAATAATCAAAACAAAAGAGTTATGAACTATATTCCAATTAAGTTAAATCTAAGTGGAGTTATTCCACCAATCTTTGCTTCGGCTATTCTTATGTTCCCTGCTACTATTTTACAGGGAAGTGAAAATGAGTATATAATTATGATTGCAGATTTATTAAATCCATCTAGTTATACATTTAATGTATTTATGTTCTTGTTTGTTGTGTTCTTTGCATATTTCTATGCAAGTATCACTTTCAATGCAAAAGATATTGCTGATAATTTAAAGAAGCAAGGTGGATTTATCCCTGGTGTTAGACCAGGTGGAAGTACATCAGAATTTTTAAATGAGACTGCAAGTAGACTAACTTTCTTTGGATCGTTATACTTAGCATCAATTTCAACAATACCTCTATTAGTTGTTCAAGCAATGGGTGTACCATTCTACTTTGGTGGAGTTGCAGTACTTATCGTTGTTCAAGTAGCAATTGATACTATGAGAAAGATTGAAGCACAGCAGTATATGAACAAATATGATACATTATCTGCAGTAGGGTTATAATAAGTGGCAATACCTCTTAGAAAACCTTCAGAGATCGCTAAACTTCGTGACAGTGGACAAGCTGTTGCGAAGACTTTAGCATACTTACAAGAAAATGTTAAAGCTGGCATGAGCCTTTTAGAAGTTGATCAAATGGGTGAAGAATACCTAAACTCACTTGGATTTAGACCTGCTTTTAAAGGACTTTATGGATTTCCAAATGCTATTTGTACCTCACTTAATGAAGTAATTATTCACGGTGTTCCAAGCGAAACTATATTAAAAGAAGGTGATATCCTTGGTATTGATATAGGAAGTGAAAAAGATGGTTGGTATGGCGATGCAGCTATTACAATGCCAATTGGAACTATCTCAAAAGTAGATGAAGAACTTATTGCGTGTAGTAAAGATGCTCTTTATCATGCTATTGATGTTATTCGTGATGGTATGAGATTCAAAGAGTTAAGTGTAGAATTAGAAAATTTTATTAGAAGTAGAGGATTTGTTCCTTTAGTGAAATTCTGTGGACATGGTATTGGTAAAAAGCCACATTGTGATCCGGAAATTCCTAACTATTTTGAGGGAAAAAATCCTAAGCAAGGTCCAAAAATTAAAAATGGAATGGTATTTTGTCTGGAACCTATGGTTTGTCAAAAAGGGCAAGAGCCTGTAATTGATGAAGAGGATGGTTGGACTGTTACAAGTGAAGATGGTTTAAGAACAAGTCACTACGAACACCAAGTTGCTATTGTAAATGGCAAAGCAGAAATATTAACTAAGATTTAAATAAAAAGGAAAAAACTTAATGGCAAAAGATGATGTAATTGTAATGGATGGAAAGGTAATTGAAGTTTTACCTAATGCAACTTTTAATGTTGAATTAGCAAATGGACATGTGGTATTATGTCACATCTCTGGTAAGATGAGAATGCACTACATCAAGATTTTATTAAATGATAGAGTAACAGTAGAGATTACTCCATATAGCCTTGATAAGGGTAGAATTACACATAGATTTAAATAGTTAGTTTCTATTATTTATATCAAAAAGCATCTCACTTTTGTGAGGTGCTTTTTTTATGTTTGATAAAAATTATATATTATATATGATAATAGGAAGTCTTTTATTGATAAGTATAAAATGTTTAGATTATTATATAGATAAAGTTTAATAATATGGAGCTGGTGAGAGGATTTGAACCACCGACCGCCTCATTACAAGTGAGGTGCTCTACCAACTGAGCTACACCAGCATACTATAGTGGAGCGGGTGACGCGACTCGAACGCGCGACAATCTGCTTGGAAGGCAGAGGCTCTAGCCAACTGAGCTACACCCGCATACAATTTACAAATGGTGGGTCATGAAGGACTCGAACCTTCGACCACTCGGTTATGAGCCGAGTGCTCTAACCAGCTGAGCTAATGACCCTTGTTAATTGTGATTGGAATAATATACTGTTAGCACTTAGAAAAAGCTTAGAAAAAAACCATTTTTTATCACATACCTTTTTTCAGCCAAAACATACATTCTTTTAGTTACAATCCCCATTACTAATTAGATAAGGATTGTTTAAATGAAGCATGTACCAATTTTAGTTTTAGACTTTGGAAGCCAATATACTCAGTTAATTTCAAAGAGATTAAGAAATAATGGTTTTTATTCAGAGATTGTTCCATACAATGAATCGATTGAAGATATTAAAGCAAGATCACCAAAAGGTATAGTTTTAAGTGGTGGACCAGCTTCTGTATATGCAGAAGATGCATATAAGGTAGATAAAGCTGTATTTGATTTAGGACTACCAATACTAGGTATTTGTTATGGTATGCAAACAATTGCACACTATTTAGGTGGAAGTGTAATTGCTGCTGATCATCAAGAATATGGAAAAGCTAAATTAAAAGTTGAAGATAATAATTGTCCAATATTTAAAGATGTTACAAGTG
>CBFHVJ010000024.1:3204-14474 GCA_965659435.1 uncultured Arcobacteraceae bacterium | reverse complement strand
ACTTTAAATGTATGATATTGGAAATCCTACAAAGCCTATAAATAAGTCATTCTCACAAAATATTACTAAAAAGTATTGCAATTTGACATGTTTTCTAAAGAACTTATTCAATTAAGGTATAGTTTTAATATTGGACTATTAAGGTATATCCGTAATAGTCCAATCATGATAAAATGGCAAAAAAATTATTAGAAATTGTAAAAGATATCCAAAGGACTTTTAATATTATAAAGAATTTAATTGATTTTTAATATTTGTATAAAAGATATCATACGATGGTAAATCTAGTGAAGTTTCTCTTTGTTGTTTTCCCCACATTGGTTCAGGGAAATAGTTGTCATTTTTAAATCTTGCCATTATATGAAAATGTACATGTGGTACATAGTTTCCAAATGATGCGATATTTACTTTATCACATTGGAAATAATTTAACATCTCTTTCTCAATAATATCTGTAGCTTCCCAAATCATAAGTTTAGTTTCTTTATCACACATGCTAAACTCTTTGATTGGTTCTTGAGTAAAGATTTTAATCCATGGGATTTGTGATGGTTCAACCTCTACTTTAATAAGCTTATTTTCAAAAATTACTTGAGACATTATACGATCATCTTTACATCTTTATGCGTATGAAATATTTTATGTAATTCTTTTCTATCATCTTCATTGTGAACAATTAGTTCAATTTTATGACTTGTAAATTTTCCTTTAGAAGACTTTTTTGATAAAGAAACTTTATGTTCTCTTTCCCCTAAAGTTTCTTTCATAACAATTTTGATATCAACTTCTTGTCTCATTACAAGTTTATATTCCCAACTACATGGATAGTCTAGTTCAAGTTTGTGTTGATTTAAATCTACCATTTAGTTCGCCTCTCTATTAAAGTCTCCAGTTTTTCCACCAGACTTTGTTTCAAGTTGAATGTTTTGGATAACCATACCCTTATCAATTGCTTTTACCATATCATAAATTGTAAGTAGTCCTACACCTACACCTGTAAGTGCTTCCATCTCAACTCCTGTTTGACCAGAAAGTTTTGTAGTAACAGTTAGTTTAAATCCTGGAAGATCATCTAATTGTTCAATATCACAGTTTACACCTGTAAGTAAAAGTGGATGACACATAGGGATAAGATCTGGAGTTTTCTTAGCTCCTTGAATAGCTGCAATTACAGCTGTTTGTAGTACTGGCCCTTTTTTATTTTGATTTTCAACTACATTTTTAAATGCTTCTGGACTCATACTAATAGTCCCACTAGCACTTGCAACTCTTGTAGTATTATTCTTGTCAGATACATCTACCATTTTTGGTCTATCTTGTTCATCTAAATGTGTTAGGTTTGCCACACATGTTCCTTTTTTGTAGATTTTATAAAGATTGTACCAAGTTTAAGATTATTTATGTATAATTCCGGTTCAAATAAATAGAAAAGGTGGTGAATTTTAATGCCAGGCATTAGAGTTAAATCTGAAGAATCATTTGACGAAGCATACAGAAGGTTTAAGAAGCAGTGTGACAGAAGTCTTATTGTAACTGAAACTAGAGCTAGAAGATATTTTGAACCTGAAACTGAAAAGAGAAAGAAACAAAAAATCAACGCTAAGAAGAAAATGCTTAAGAAACTTTACATGTTAAGACGATACGAGTCTAGACTGTAATCGGTTTTTTTGATACCAAGAAAAAGGGGAAGAGTTTAACTCTTCCCCTTTTTTTATTAAACAAAAATAGCTATTTAGCTATTTGTTGGCTTATTTTATAGAATAAATATGCACCAGTTAATAGTACAAATCCAAATAAAACACCATAAAAAGTACCTTCATTAGCATCAATCAAACTTGTAACGATCTCTAATACTCCACCAAGGAAGAACATAAGCGAAATAGCTGTCATTCGATTGTTTTTTAAAGGTTGATTTGTATACTTTTCAATAAAAGGTTTTAGTGTTTTAAGTAGTAAGGATGCAATGATAAACATTACAATTACCCCTACCATTACATATATTCCAGCACCAATTTCCATAGTATCCCTTTTTAGTAGTAGAGACTAGCCTCTACTATTTAAAATCTCAATTGATTGGATTTGATCACCTTGTCTAATAGAATCAAGAACATCAAAGCTTTGAGCATCATTTTCTTCAATACCACCAAATACTGTATGACCACCATCTAAATGAGGACATGGTACAAAACAGATAAAGAATTGGCTACCACCAGTATTTTTCCCTGCATGAGCCATAGATAAACTACCCTTGTTATGTACTTGTTTATCTGCACTAGTCTCACATGCAATATCCCACTCAGGACCGCCTCCACCAGTTCCATCTGGACAACCACCTTGTGCCATAAATCCTGGAATAACTCTATGGAAGTTTAACCCATCATAGAATGCATCATTTGCTAAGCTTACAAAATTTGATACAGTATTTGTAACTTCATTTGTAAATAATTTAATCCAAATTACACCTTTATCAGTAGTAATCTTTGCATATTGAAATTGCTCTAACTCTTCAGGAGTGTAGTTATATTCTTTTAATTCTTTTGATCCAAACATTTAAGTCCTTTATATTTATTAATTTTGAGAGATTGTATCAAACTTTGGTTTAATGTATTTTAATGTTGATAATGTAGTTACTATCTCTTTAAATACTGGAACAGCAGAGTTCGAAGCATAGTAGTAGTACCAGTACTTTCCTCGTGATATTGGTTCTCTTACTGTTACTCCAATAGTATACTTTTTTTCTTTGCCATTTACAAAACCAAAAAATGAACTATTATATTTTCTTACATAACGACCTTTTTCAGGAATATTCGCTGTTCCGGTTTTACCACCTATTTCAAATTGTTCCATTTTAGCTTTAGTACCAGTACCCTCATTTACTGTTTTAATAAGTAATCGTTTCATAGTATTTGCAGTTGATGGTTTTAATACTTGTTTGACTTCAGAAGGTTCAATAAATCGTTTTACACCATTATGCTCAACAGCTTTTACAACTTGAGGTGTGATCATAATTCCATCATTATTAAAAACAGAATAGGCTTTTAATACTTGCATAAATGTTGATGTAATACCTTGTCCATAAGAGTCAGTTGCTTTAAAGATATTGTCTTTACCTTTTGACTCACCTGCTTTATATTGATAGAGTTTATGTATGATTCCAGTTCTTTCATAAGGAAGATCAATCCCTGTTTTTTTAGATAAGCCAAATTTTTTAAATCCATTATAAAATTGTTCACCTGATAATCTTTGTGCAAGCATAAGTGTACCAATATTACTAGAGAATATTACAATATCATCTAATGTAAGCCATTTTTTCTTAAATTGGTGATCATCATGTATTGTAAATCTTCCAATTTTATAAGCACCTTTTTTATATTCACCTTTTTTATTTTTAGGCCCTTTATTATATGCTTTAAATATTTCATTTGTTTGTAGTAAACCGTGATCAAGTACAAGTGAGATAGAAAGTGGTTTTATAACACTTCCTGGTTCAAATGGATACTCAATTGCATTTACACTTAAATATCCATTATCAACATCTGATTGTTTGATATTTTCAGGATTAAATCTATTTGATGTAGCAAGAGATAAAACTTTTCCAGTTTCACTATCCATCACAGAAGCTATAACTTCTTTAGCACCAAGCTTTTCTTTATAGTGATCTAAAATAATTTCAATATTTTTTTGTAATTTTAGAGGGATGTTTAGATGTAATGTAGCTCCATCTTCACGTTTTGTAATAATTGATTTACTATTAAATGAGATTTTTGATGAAACATCTCGTTCCCCTTTTAAAACTCCATCAATTGAATGATTTAAAATTTTATCATATTGTTTTTCTAAACCTTTGACACCTATTACTTTTGTTTTAGAATTTTTTGATTCATACTTAGAAAGGTATCCAATTAATGGTGTCATACTATTTTCATATGGAAAAATTCTTTTTTCACCACTTTCTCTTACATCAAGTCCTATAACGATTCTACTACCATGGATGATAGTTGCTTTAAAAACATCAAGTCTTTGAAGCTTGAAAGCAAGAAGTTTAAGGTTTTTGGCTGTTCTTGAATCAATATTATATGAAAGTACTAATCTTCCTCTATGTTTTTTTCTTAAAGCTTTGTTTATCTTTTTTTCTATTTTATTTTTATCAATACCACTATATATAGAAAAGACCTCTATGAAAAAATCTTTTTTATCTATATCAAGACATCGTGTATCTATTGTTGCTTTAAATATTTTTTTAGAAGTTGATATTTTAAATTTATCATCGCTAAAAACATCACCTCTAACTGAAAGTTCTTTTTTTGATGTATAAAGGGAAGGGAGTTTTCTATCTGATTGTATTGTATTAAAAGCAGAAAGAAAGATTAGTGAAACAAGAAGTAAAAGGATACCAAGTACCCATCCTAACTTTTTCTTGGAGACAACATTTTCTATCTCATTTTTACTCAATCTTATGCCTTTAATTAACCAATTATTCTGTATACTTTTGAATGGATTATAACAAAAACTTTATTAAAGAAGATGATTACTGTAGTATTGATAAAGCCCCTGATTATCAGCTTTTTTATATAGTTTCTTTATTGATACTAACTAGTATGGTATTCTCTTATTCTCTTTCTATTTATACAGTTACATACTTTGAATATAATCAATTTCATTTTTTTATTAGACAAACAGTTGTAGGGTTGATTGGTATTGGTGTTATGTGGTTTTTATCACAATTAAATCCATCAAAATATTTTGATTATATAGGTGTATTCCTTTTAATATTTTTCTTTATTTTAATGTGTTTAGTTCCATTTATTGGAGCAGAAGCATTAGGTGCAAAAAGATGGATTAGACTTCCTGGATTCTCTATAGCTCCAGTAGAGTTTTTTAAAATAGGTTTTGCATACTTCTTAGCTAGAAGTTTTGCCAAAAACTTATTAGACAAACCAAAACATATGGATATTCAAGATGAATTTAAATTATACTTACCATATTTTGGA
Organism: uncultured Arcobacteraceae bacterium; assembly: GCA_965659435.1. Classification (GTDB taxonomy): domain Bacteria; phylum Campylobacterota; class Campylobacteria; order Campylobacterales; family Arcobacteraceae; genus JADHTT01. The sequence goes on along the minus strand of CBFHVJ010000024.1, from coordinate 9,483 downwards.
GTTTTAGCAGTATTAGTGGGTGTGATTGCAATTGCTCAAAAAGACTTTGGTCAAACAGTATTAATTTTTGCACTAACATTTGTATTGTTAATGTTTGCAAATAGAAGTTATAGGATATTTGTATTTGCAGGTATAGTAGGAATTTTAGGAATTATAGGATTAATTGTAGCTGCACCTCACAGAATTAACAGGATTTTTTCTTGGTGGAGTATGGTTCAAGACTCTATCCTTTCTATTTTTCCATCATCAGTTGCAACAGTTTTAAGGGTTCAAGATTTCCCCGAGCCATATCAAGTTGGACATTCATTAAATGCAATACATAATGGTGGTTTTACAGGTACTGGTCTAGGTGAAGGTGCTATTAAAATGGGATTTCTAAGTGAAGTACACACAGACTTCGTACTTGCTGGAATATCAGAAGAGATAGGTTTTATTGGATTGTTTATTGTTATATCATTACTTTTAATGGCTGTTATTAGAATTTTTAGAATCTCTAGAAAACTTATCACAGAACATAAAAATCCAAATTTTAAATATCATCTATTTACTCTTTCAATTGGGATACTAATATCAATTGCACTATTAATTAATTTTGGTGGTATCACGGGATCTATACCTATTAAAGGTATGGCAGTACCATTCTTAAGTTATGGTGGTAGTTCAATATTATCATTGTCTATTGCAATAGGATTAGTACTTTCTATTAGTAGAAAAGTTGATAATAAAAAGAGATAATATGGATAAAAAAACTATAGTAGTTACAGGTGGAGGTACTGGAGGGCATCTTAGTATCGCAAAGATTTTAATTGATAATTTTAAACAAAGAGATTGTCACGTTATTTTTATAGGGTCTACAAAAGGTGCTGATAAAAGATGGTTTGAAAATTATCCTTATTTAGATCAAAGTTATTTTTTAGATACCCAAGGTGTTGTCAATAAAGGTCCTATAGGAAAAATATTCAGTCTTTTCAATATCTTCAAAGCAACATTAAAATCTATAATAGTCTTTAGAAAGTATAATGTTTCAAAAGTTGTAAGTGTAGGAGGGTTTTCAGCTTCGCCTGCATCTTTTGCAGCTTTTCTAACACAAAAAGATTTTTATATTCATGAACAAAACTCGGTGATGGGGAAACTAAATACTATTAGTTCAAAATGGGCAAAAGAGGTATTTGGATCTTATGAAAATAGTACTTTTAAAGTTGATTATCCAATAGATAAGATTTTTTTTGAAAAACAAAGAATAAGATCAGAAGTTAAGACTGTGATTTTTCTAGGTGGCTCTCAAGGATCTGTTGCTATTAATAATTTTGCATTAAAGATTGCTCCAATATTAAAAGAGAAAAGTATTAAAATCATCCATCAAGCAGGTGAAAAAAATATCAATAAAGTACAAGAGTCTTATGATAGCTTAGGTATAGAGGTTGATTGTTTTGGTTTTACTACAAAGTTGATAGAAAAACTTGAACAAAGTGATATAGCTATTTGTAGAGCAGGAGCAGGAACAGTTTGGGAACTAACTGCACTAGGTATTCCAGCTTTATTTGTCCCTTATCCATATGCAGCTGCAAATCACCAGTACTACAATGCAAAATTTATAGAAGATCAAAATTTTGGTATTGTACAAAAAGAAGATCAATTAAACGTGGAGAATTTTGAACAATTTTTAAGTAGTGATATAAAATCAAAAAGTGAAGGCCTAATAGGTATTATTAAGCCTAATGGGATAGATACTATGGTTGATACTATACTAGAGTACGATGGTGATTAAAAGTTTCATTCATAAGTTTTTCAGTATCTTCAAACCAAGTTGAATCTTTTGTAGCTTCAACCGTTGGTAAAAATACAACTTTAACTTTTCCAGGTTTAGCTTGTAGACTTTTCGAATCCAATATCTCTCTAGTTTTAACTAAAACAATAGCTTGTACTTTCATGCTGTGTTTTTGAGCAATAAGTTTTGCACCTGATTTAAACTTTAAAAGTCTATCACCTTTTCCTCTTGTACCTTCAGGGAAAATAGCAACTGGTCTATCCTCTTTATCTTTTTTAATTTTAGTCTCTTTTAGAAGTTTTGCTAAACCAGCTTTATTCTCTCTATCAACTATAATCATTTTTGGTAGTTTTAAAATAAGTCCAAAAAATGGGATTTGTGCGATCTCTTTTTTGGCTACCCAAGATATATCTCTTTTTGAAATAGCTTCAAGTACAATAATATCAAGTAGAGATTGATGGTTGATTGTATAAAGATTAGCTTCAGGATCAATTTCACCTTCAATATCTAATTTAATACCTAAAAGTTTTAATTGTAAGTTTGCCCATGCAACTCTAATCTTATGATTGTGTTTATTAAATAAAAACATTAATATTATCACTATTGTCACAGTAAAAAACATCTGTAAAAAGTGAATAAAATATTGTAAATGACGTAATAGTCTCATCGTTTAATCCATCCTATTTTTTGATTTGGAAGAATGATTTTGTCAAAACCATTCTTAGTTTTGAGATATTCTACCTCTTGTTGTGTTATTATTGTTTCAAATATTGTTGAACTAGTGAGTGGTAAGATATATACTTTTGTTCCAGCATCTATTGATATTTTTTTGTTTGGTAGAAATAATATCACTAAAAAAGCTAATGATATAAAAGAAAAAGCTAATGATATTTTTCTTTTATAGATAAGATAAAGAATTATAAATAGTACTGTTAGTATTGATAGTAAAACTTTTTGATAGAATAAAAGTTTTGAATTTTGAGGATTCAAATCTGTTTGAGTACTTACAAGTTCACTAGATAGTTCAATTGGTACAGTAATTGTTCTAAATGTTTTAGTTTGATGATTATAGTACTTAAATCGTATCTTTTCATCATCTCTAGGTACGATGATATAGTAGTATAACTCTTTTTCATCATCGCCTATTAGGATATCTTCTAAGCCTTGTCTTTGTATAAGTGGTAACTCGAAATCTTCAAGATTAGATTCTTGTGCTTTTATATGTAAAATAGTTAATAGAAAGTTATTGTCATATTGTTTAGTTACTTGGTCAATTACATTTAAATTTTTTGCAATAACTTTTGAGAAAAGCTTATCTTCTAGTGCTATATTGTTAAAGTTGATATTTAGCGGTGGTAACTTCTTTGATGTAATAAGCTCTTCATATTCATCTATAAGATCCATACTAATTGTTGGAAATATAAAATCTTGATCATTTGCTTTAAATATAAAGGTATTAATAAATTCATTTTTATTTTTTGTAGCTATCCATGGAGAATGAGGGTTAAGAACTTCTAGTTGAGTATGAGAAAAATTAGTTTTGATACTGTCATACTCTTTGGCAACAATAATAGCTTTTATTTTAACTTTAAATGTTTGATTTGTATATATATTTTTAGGATATTCAAGAGTATAAAGATATATCTCTTGTGAAAAAACTGTAGTAAATAGAAGTATTAGAGTAAATATTGTTTTTTTCATATTTACCCTAACATTATTTTATTATTTGAAAAAACCTTGAAGCATTTTAACACCATCATCACAACCAAGTAGAGTTTCAATCGCTCTTTCTGGGTGAGGCATTAAACCAAAGATATTTTTCTCTTTATTACAAACACCTGCAATTTGTTCTACACTACCATTTAGAACTTCATTGTTTCCATCTTTATCACAGTATCTTAATAGAACTTGATTATTTGCTTCTAACTCTTGTAGACTATCTTGCTCAATGAAGTAGTTACCATCATGATGAGCAACAGGGATATTTACAACATCACCATTATTTAACTCTGATAAGAATTTATTATCATTGTTCTCAACTCTTAAGTGATGATATTTAGAGATGAAATGTAAATTATCATTTCTCTTTAAAGCACCTGGTAGCATACCAGTCTCTGTTAATATTTGGAATCCATTACAAATACCTAAAACATAACCACCTTTAGATGCATATTCTTTAACAGCTGTCATAATTGGAGCATGTTTTGCTAATGCACCACTTCTTAAATAATCACCATAAGAGAATCCACCAGGAACAACAACTAAAGAGATATCTTCAGGAATCGTTGTCTCTTCATGCCAAATAATACAAACTTCAGCACCAAGCTTTTCAAAAGCATACTTAGTGTCGTACTCACAGTTTGTACCAGGAAATTGTAATACTGCTACTTTCATCATTATGCTTCTATAGTAATTGTATAGTCTTCGATAACAGTGTTTGCTAAAAGTTGCTCACACATCTTTGTAGCTTCAGCTTTTGCTGTAGCTTCATCATCACAGTTTAATTGCATAATAATTTGTTTTCCAACTCTAATATCTGCAACGATTTCTTTGAAACCTAATGTATCAAGTGTATGGTGTGTTGCTTTACCTTGAGAATCTAAAACTCCATTTTTCAGTGCGATGTCGATAATTGCTTTCAATTTCTTTCCTTCAGTCTTTTAATTATTTGCGATTATATCTAAAATAGTGAATTTATTTGCTTAATCTATTTAAGATAGTTGTATATCCATTTAAAATACTATTTTTAATGGCATCTGGTACATTTACTTCTAGTTTTTCACCACTATTTAAATTTTTTGATTGCTCTTTCCAGTTCTCTTCTATTCCAAAGTTTCTAAGAATTTGTTTATCCATTGAGATATAGTTTGATGCATCAAAATTCTCTTTTGAGATAAATCTTGAACTCTCAGGTGTTAATACTTCATCTCCAAGTACCCATTCACCTTTTGAATTAATAAATATTTCAAATTTAGTATCAACTACAACAATACCGTTATCAAGTGCAAATTGAGAGAACTCTTTAAATAGTTTTTCCATGCTAGAAATGATTTCTGGGAATTGGTCTCGTACTTTTTGAGAATTTAAAGGAACATCTTTGATCCCTTTTGTTGTAGGTGTAAATAGAGGTGTTTCAAATTTATGCCATTGTGATAGATCTGATGATAAATTTAATCCATATGGATCATTTCCATTTTGGCAAGCTTCATATAAAGAACCAGTTAGATAGTTTCTAAAGATAAATTCAAATTGTACAACATCACCATCAATCTCAGCTTCTAGAGGCTTACAAAGTTCTTGTATTTGACATCTTGGAGCAATAGCTAAAGAAGAATCTACATTTTCATCTAAAATTGAAGTTCTTATTCCAGCTTTATTTGCAAAACGAGCAGCTGCATTTGAAATCGCAGTTTGAGAAACACCTTTACCTTCAATTTCTAAATTTAATGGAATATCAAATACTGAACATCTATCACTTCTTACTAGTAAAACTTTTGCTTCATCACCTGGACATGTATAAAGGTCAGCATTTTTACCAATATAAAATAGTTTATACCCTAAATCTTCTAGTTCTGAAATCCCTTTTTGTGAAGTAGTCTTTTTTGATTCTGGCCAAAGACCAAGTTTTATAATATCACCAATATCCATTTTTCCCTCTTTATTTTTGTGTTAAAATTAATGCTCGAAGTATATCAATTGCTGTTTTTAATTGATTGTCTTCTTCAATTGTTTTTTGTGTTAGTTTTGTTTTATCTTCAGGTTCTTCTTTCTTTTCTTCTTCACCATTTGCTTTTGCAAGTTCACCTTTAAGATGTTTTTTTAGATCAGCTTCTTTGATTTTAAAATCATCTTCCTCTTTAGTAATAGACTTTCCTGCAAAACTTTCAATATCAGGTGTGATACCAACTGCTTGGATAGTTCTTCCACTTGGAAGGTAATACTTTGCAATTGTAAGTTTAATACCTTCACTTTTATCATTTGTAATAGGAAGTACAATTTGAACTGAACCTTTACCAAATGTCTTCTCACCAATTACAATACCACGTTTGAGATCTTGGATCGCTCCAGATACAATCTCACTAGCACTAGCACTACCGCCATTTACAAGTACAACTAAAGGAGTAGTTGTTAAAGTTTTCTCTTTTGAAGCATTGAATTTTTCTTCCTCTTGACCGTCTCTTCCTTTTTGAGAAACGATAAGTCCCTCATCAACAAATAGATCAACAGTTTCAATAGCCTGAGTTAATAAACCACCAGGATTGTTTCTTAGGTCTAATACAATACCTTTTGTAGTATCTTTATATTGTTCAATATATTTTTTTAGATCTTTAGCAACTTTTGAATCAAATGAAGAAACTCTTAAATATAAAATATCTTCAGAAGTTTTTGCATACACAGATTGAATTTTGATGATATCTCTAGTGATTTTGATCTCTAAAGGTTTTGTCTCATTTTTTCGTACTACTGTTATAGTGATATCTGTTTTTGGTTTTCCTCTCATATGAGAAAAA
>CBFHVJ010000024.1:0-3194 GCA_965659435.1 uncultured Arcobacteraceae bacterium | reverse complement strand
TAGTGTAAAGTTTAAAGTTGATTTATCATTGATTTTGATGATAATATCACCAGCTTCAACACCAGCTTTTTTTGCAGGAGTATCATCTATTGGAGAGATAACAGTCAAGGCACCATCTCTTAATCCAACAACAATACCAAGACCACCAAACTCACCTTTAGTTTGTACTTTCATCTCTTTGAAATGTTTTGTATTCATATAGCTTGAGTGAGCATCTAATTCTTGCATTAAACCTTTTATAGATTTATTTACAATTTCGTTTAGTTTTACATCATCAACATAGTATTGTTCAACCATCTGAATTACACCAGAGAGTTTCGCAAGAGATTCTAGTCTTGTTTCAGTATTCTCTTCATCTTTTTTAATTTGATCATCGGCAAATGAACAAGTGATAAATATAGATAGTAAAAAAGTTAAAAAAAGTTTATTATATTGCATCTATCTACTCCTTATATAGTATTTGATTTTAGCTAAAAACCATTTAGCTTTGATTTAAAGCACTTTAAATGCTTCTTCTAAATCTAATGTACCTTCGTAGAATGCTTTTCCTACAATTACACCAGCAATATTTCCATTTGCTTTACAAGCAGTGATATCATTGATATCTTTTACCCCACCAGATGCAATTGTATCTACACCACTTGCAAGGGCAATATCTTGTGTAAATTCTATATTTACTCCACAAAGCATACCATCTTTAGAGATATCAGTACAGATAATTGCTTCAACACCAGCACTAGCAAACTCTTTTGCTAAATCTGTAGCTTTCATATTAGAAACTTCTGCCCATCCTTCAACTGCAACCATACCATTCATAGCATCAATTCCTACAGCAATTGGATATTTTCCAGCCATATCTTTTACAAATTGTGGATCTTTAACTGCAATAGAACCAAGGATTAATCTATCAACGCCAAGTTCAACATACATCTTGATAGTCTCTTCATCTCTGATACCACCACCAAGTTCAATTTTTAAATTACAGTTTTCTCTGATTTTCTTGATCTGTTCTAAGTTTGCTGGTTCCCCTGCAAATGCACCGTTTAGATCAACGATATGAAGCCATTTACTTCCAAGTTCTTCAAATCTTTTTGCAACTTGCCATGGCTCATCACTATAGATTTTTGCACTATCCATTAAACCTTTGCTAAGTCTTACTGCTTTTCCATCTTTTAAATCTATCGCTGGTAAAATATCCATTATCTATCTCCTACTAAATTATTTATTGTTTGTTCTATTGTTTTATATTTAAAATCAAACCCATCCTCTGTTAATCTTTTTGGCACAGCATTTTGTCCACCTGTAAGTACTGATGCACCTTCACCATAAAGTAAATTTACTGCAAATTTTGGTAAAGGTAATAGTGTTGGTCTATTAAGAACTTTAGCAAGTGTTTGTGTTAAACCTTTATTTGTTGTTGTAATAGGTGCAGTAAGATTAAAAGCTCCATCAAGGTTTTCATTGTCTATTATGAAATTATAAGCACGACCTAAATCACGTATGTGTATATATGAGAAGAATTGTGAACCATCTCCAATATTTCCACCTAATCCAAATTTAAATGGAGTGATCATTTGTTGTAAAGCACCACCATCTTTTCCTAAAACTACACCAAATCTAAAAATTGCAGTTCTGATTTTAAGGTCTTGTGCTTTTAATGCTTCTTTTTCCCAATCTTGACAAAGTTTACCAAGGAAACTATTAGCATATTTTGTTGTTGATTCATTATATTTTTTATCATCGTTATATATACCAACTGCAGATGTTGAGATAAAAAGTTTTGGTTTATTAGTCACTTTTTTGAAAGCATTCACTAAAGCTTTTGTGGTATCTATTCTACTGTTGTAAAGCTCTTTTTTATACTCTTCATTCCATGGAGCTAAAATAGTAGCCCCTGCAAGATTGATAACTATTTGGCAACCATCAATTAGATTTGTTAATTGTTCTTGATTTTCTAAATCATCTCGGCAGATCGCTATTACTTGAAAGTCTTGCTTCTGAAACCTTTTTGTAAGGTAAGTTCCTACAAATCCACTAGCACCAGTGATGGCAATTTTTTGTGTCAAGGCTATAGTTCCATAAAGTTTTTCAAGATTTGAATCCCATTGTCATGAGATTTTTCTGGATGTGGTTGGAATCCATAAATATTGTCTTTATTTACGGCACTTACAAAGTCATATCCATAGTGTGTTGTCCCAATAGTATATTGATCGTCAGTTACAGCATGGAAAGAGTGAACGAAGTAAAGGTATGGATTTTCAAGTCCTTGAAATAGTGGTGATGGTTTTGTGAAAAGTTTATTCCATCCTACATGTGGGATTTTATGATCATCCATATCCATTTTTGATTTATCAAAAGCTACAACTTTTCCAGGAATTAGACCAAGACCTTGTGTGTGTCCAAACTCTTCACTTGATTCAAATAATAGTTGCATCCCAAGACATATACCAATGATCGGCTTACCTGTAGTTGCATAGTCTAATATAGCTTGTTTCATCCCTGTAGTTTCTAAGTGATCCATTGCATCAGCAAATGCACCAACACCAGGTAGAATCACTCTATCGTAATCTTTTAGTAAAGTTGGATCTGAAACAATATGTGCATCAACACCAATAAGCTTACAAGCATTGTAAACACTTGCTAGATTTCCTATATTATAATCAACTATTGCAACCAAATATTTTGCCTTATATAAATTTTTGTAATTGTATCAAAAATATCCTCTTAATCATCTTTTGCATCAGCAAGAGTAAGTGCAAATAGCACTTCACAACTATTTTGTTCTAGAATATTTTTTGCTTCTAAAATTGTAAGACCACTTGTAACTAAATCATCTACTAAAATAACTTTTATATTTTCTTTTCCACTATAGATAAAATCCCGTTTATGCTCTTTTCTAAATTTTAGATCTTTTCCTGCATATTTGATGATATTTGAGGCTTTTAAAGTTGCGTATTGAGGTTTGATATATTGTGATTTAAGATGTCTAGCAAGGATTGCACTTTGTGAAAAGTTATGTCTTGTATGATCATCGATTGGTATAGCTATCATCTGTTCATTAAAATCAAGGTTTTCACTAAATTTTTTAAATGCTAGTTTTGCAAGGATATTGAAAACTTTATCTCCAAAAAATTGGTATTTTGTATTGATAAGCTCTTTGATCTCTGCATAGTTATAAAAACTATAAACAAAAA
>CBFHVJ010000023.1:0-14785 GCA_965659435.1 uncultured Arcobacteraceae bacterium | reverse complement strand
TCACTTGGAGAGCTTGTATATACATATACTGATCAGTTTAAAACATATGGTATAGTAGCAGTAGTGCTTATTTTGGTTACAGTTTATTATTATATGAAGAAAATATAGCCAAAATATGTAACTTTTTTTCACACTTTAAATTAGTAGTTTTAATTAGTAATTTTACTATAGTAGAAATATAAGTCTATTTTGGTAGAATTTACACATTAATTAAAATTAACAAAAAAGGACTTAATTTATGAGTTTAATTGCAAACTATAAAGCACATACTGAAGAAAGAGCAGCTTTAGGTGTAACACCTTTAGCTTTAACTGCAGATCAAACAGCAGAACTTGTTGAGCTATTAAAAGCTTCACCAATCGCTGATAGTGATTATGCGATGGATTTATTTGAAAATAAAATCCCTGCGGGTGTTGATGATGCTGCATATGTTAAAGCTGCATTTTTAAATGATATCGTACAAGGAAATATTTCTTGTGATGCGATTAGTAAAACAAAAGCAATTGAAATTTTAGGAAAAATGTTAGGTGGGTTTAATGTAAGTCCATTAATTGAAGCACTTAAAATTGATGGCGAAGTAGCAGATGCCGCTGCTGAGCAATTAAAAAATACAATTCTTGTATATGATGGTTTTAATGATGTAAAATCTATGGCAGATGCTGGTAATGCAAAAGCTAAAGAGGTTGTAGAGTCTTGGGCAAATGCTGAATGGTTCTTTAACAAACCAGAGATGAAAAAAGAGATTACAGTAACTGTATACAAAATTCCAGGTGAGACAAATACAGATGATTTATCTCCTGCTTCTGAAGCATTTACAAGACCAGATATCCCTTTACATGCAAACTCATTCCTAGTTAATAGAATGGACAATCCACTTGATACTATGAAGTCTTTAAGAGAAAAAGGTCATCCGTTAGCATATGTTGGTGATGTTGTAGGAACTGGTTCTTCAAGAAAATCAGGAATCAACTCTCTACAATGGCATATGGGTGTAGATATTCCAGGTATTCCAAATAAAAGAACAGGTGGTATTGTAATTGGTGATATTATCGCTCCAATTTTCTTTAATACTGCGGAAGATGGTGGATGTATTCCAATTCAAGCACCAACTGCAAACTTAAATACTGGTGATGTTATTACTGTTAAACCATATGAAGGTGTAATTGAATGTAATGGTAAAGTTGTATCTGAATTTGAAATTCAACCAAATACACTTCCAGATGAGATGAGAGCTGGGGGAAGAGTTCCTTTAATTATTGGTAAAGGTCTTACTGTTAAAGCTAGAGAAGCTTTAGGTATGGATGCTGGTGATATCTTCATGGCTCCTGCACAACCAGAAGATAATGGTAAAGGTTTCACATTAGCTCAAAAAATGGTTGGTAAAGCTGCTGGAATAGAAGGTGTTAAGCCAGGTATGTATTCTGAACCTGTATGTACAACTGTTGGATCACAAGATACAACTGGTGGTATGACTAGAGATGAGATCAAAGATCTTGCTGCATTATCTTTTGGAGCTGATTTTGTACTTCAATCATTCTGTCATACATCTGCGTACCCAAAACCTGCAGATATTAAACTTCACCATACTCTTCCAGGATTTATGACTGAAAGAAAAGGATTTACTTTAAGACCAGGTGACGGTGTAATTCACTCATGGTTAAATAGAATGTGTTTACCAGATACTGTTGGTACTGGTGCAGATTCACATACAAGATTCCCAATTGGTATTTCATTCCCAGCTGGTTCAGGTCTTGTTGCATTTGCTGGTGTTACAGGTTCTATGCCTCTAACTATGCCTGAATCTGTTCTTGTAAGATTTAAAGGTGAGATGCAACCAGGTATTACTCTTAGAGATATGGTAAATGCTATTCCTCACCAAGCTATTAAAGATGGTTTATTAACAGTTGAAAAAGCTGGTAAGAAAAACATCTTCTCTGGTAGAGTTCTTGAAATTGAAGGTCTTGAAGATCTTAAGTGTGAGCAAGCATTTGAGCTTTCTGATGCATCTGCTGAAAGATCAGCAGCAGCTTGTACTGTAAAATTAAACAGAGAACCAATTGTTGAATATCTTGAGTCTAATATTGCACTAATTGATGAGTTAATTGCTCAAGGTTATGAAGATGCAGCTACTTTAAAAAGAAGAAGAGATAAAATGGTAGATTGGATCGAAAATGGTGAGTTATTAGAAGCTGATACAGATGCTGAATATGCAGCTATTATCGAGATCGATATGTCTGAAATTAAAGAGCCAATTCTTGCTTGTCCAAATGATCCAGATGATGTAAAAACTTTATCTGAAGTTCATGCAGCAGGTCTTAAAACTGAAATCGATGAAGTATTTGTTGGTTCTTGTATGACTAATATTGGATTATTTAGAGCACATGCTGAAGTTCTTAGAGGTGAAGGACCAGCTGAGTCTAAATTATGGATTTGTCCTCCAACAAAAATGGATGAAAAAACACTTACTGAAGAGGGTTACTACTCTGTATTTGGAATGGCTGGTGCTAGATTAGAATCTCCAGGGTGTTCTTTATGTATGGGTAACCAAGCATCTGTTAAACAAAATGCTTATGTATTCTCAACATCAACTAGAAACTTTGATAATAGACTAGGTAAAGGTTCTCAAGTTTATCTTGGATCTGCTGAGTTAGCTGCTGTTGTAGCACTTAAAGGTAAGATTCCAACTGCTTCAGAATATTTAGAAATCGTTTCTAATAAAATCACTCCAGAGATCACTGATGATGTTTATAAATACTTAAACTTCAACAAAGTATCGAGTGATGAATTATCTGCTATGGTTGAATAGTAATAGTATAGTTTTTATTCAATTAAAAAGGTAAGATGGGTGTTCCATCTTACCTTTTTTTCGTTATAATATCTCAATTTTAAGTTATAAGGATCTTAATGAACTGGCAATCTATACAAGATCAAATGGTACAGTTTTTAAAAAGTGAAGCTGATGCTATTGGTGTAAAAAAAGTAGTCGTTGGTATTAGTGGTGGATTGGACAGTGCAGTTGTTGCTGTACTTTGTGCCCAAGCATTTGGAAGTGAAAATGTTGTAGGTGTTCTTATGCCTTCACATTTATCAAGTGATGCTAGTGCAAAAGATGCAATAGAACTTTGTGAAAAGTTTAATATCAACTATGAAGTAGTAGAAATTGCACCTATGGTTCAAGGGTACTTTGATAACAACGCAAAAGATGCTGATCCATTAAGAGTTGGAAATTTAAGTGCTAGAATGAGAATGTCAGTTTTATATGATGTAAGTGCTAGAGAAGGTGCTATTGTTGTAGGAACTTCAAACAAATCTGAAATATTACTTGGATATGGAACGCTTTATGGTGATACTGCATGTGCAATAAATCCAATAGGTCAGATGTATAAATCTGATGAATTTGAATTTGCTAAGTTTATATGTGTAACAGATGCTATAATCAACAAACCACCAAGTGCTGATCTTTGGGAAGGTCAAAGTGATGAAGAGGAACTGGGATATTCTTATAAAACTATGGATGATGTTTTAAAAAGACTTGTAGACTGTCGTGATACAAAAGCTGATTTAGTTGCAGAAGCTATAAGTGAAGAGCTTATAGATATGTTGATATATAGAATGAAAGCAAATGCTTTCAAAGGTAAGCTACCTACAATAGCTAATATTGATTTTAATTAGGGAGAGAGAAGATGTCACAACCAGATATTCCATTTTTTAAAGCTTCATCAGATAGTAAAGAATTAAGCTTAATTACTGATGTTTTAGAGGGAACAGGTTCTTCAAAAGTTGAAGAGTTTGAAAATGATTTTAAAAAGTATTTAGGGGCTAAACATGCTATTTCAACTGTAAATGCATCTGCTGCTATTAGTTTATCTTTAAGTGCAATTGATCTTAAAAGAGGTGATAAAGTACTTATGAGTGTAAACTGTTTCCCTAATGCACCTGAAGCAGTAAGACATTTTGATAGTGAACCAATCTTTATAGATATTGCACCAAATAGCTATAACATTGATCTTGATAAATTTGAAGAGTATTTAAAAGAGAATAATTCAAAAAAATTAAGAGCAGCAATTATCAATTTTGTAGCAGGGGAATTAATAGATCTTAAAAGATTATATGCACTTTGTAAAGAATACAATATCATTTTAATTGAAGACGCTTCAAATGCTCTTGGGGCTATTTATGATGAAGATCTAGTTGGTACACTTGATGCAGATATGACAATATTTTCTATGAATCAAGCTATTGGTAGAAACTCTGTAAGTAACTGTGGTGTGATAGTAACTAAAAATGATGATATCGCAACACGAGCAAAACTTTTACGAACACATGGTATTGCTAGTGAATACAATGAAAACGGTGATCTAGATTATTTATATGATGTGGTTGATGTTGGATATAAATACGATCTTAGTGAGCTTGAAGCTGCTTTTAATATTGCACAATTAAAAAAGACAAATCAGTTTATCTCTAGACGTGTAGAGATTGCAAATATATATACTCAAAAACTTGCTGGGTTAAAACATCTAAAGATCCCTATGTTCTGTGATGATCAGATCTATACACAGTTTATTGTTGAAGTTAATAAAAATAGAGATGCATTTGCTAGAGAGCTTAAAGATGAAGGGATCTCTACAGGATTAAACTATATCCCTCTACACCTTTTAACATACTATAAAAATAAGTATAAATTAAAAATTATGGCATATCCAAATGCACTAAACTCTTATTCTAAAACTTTATCATTACCAATATATGCAGCGATGACTGACAAAGATATCGATTATGTATGTGATAAAATTATTGAGATAGAAAAGAGATGGGTATAACACTTTAGTGAAAAACTATTTTTATAAATGGGTGGAACAGTATCTGTTCTTCCCAAACCTCTTTCAACAAATTGTATCAATAATGCTTTTCCCTTTAACAATCATCTATTGTCTTGTTAATATCGTTAAAAAACTTTCAGTTCGCCAAAAATTTTTTTGTGGTATTCCTGTAATCAGTATTGGAAATTTAATAGTTGGTGGTAGTGGAAAGACACCACTTACTATAGCTTTAACAAAAGATAAAAAAGATATAGCAGTGGTTTTAAGAGGATATGGAAGAGAGTCTCAAGGACTACAAATAGTATCTCAAGTAGGAGATATCAAGTGTGATATAAATAGAAGTGGTGATGAGGCTATGCTTTTAGCAAAAAGTTTACCAAATGCTACAGTAATAGTATCTGAAGATAGAAAAGAGGGTATTTTAAAAGCAAAAGATTTAGGAGTTAAACTCGTATATCTTGACGATGGATTTTCTAAATATGATATTGAGAAGTTTGATATTTTAATAAGACCTGACAAAGAACCGACAAATCTGTTTTGTTTACCAAGTGGTGGCTATAGAGAACCTAAGATTATGTATACAACAGCAAATATGGTACTTCAAGATGGAAAAGATTTTAATAGAGTAGTGACATTTTCTAAAGATATTCCTAGTGATGCTATTTGTCTGACTGCTATATCTAAACCAAATAGGCTTAAAAAATTCCTCCCTAAAAATACAGAAATTGTAAGTTTTCCTGATCATTATAACTTTACAAAAGAAGATGTTGAACCATATAAGAATAGATCAATTATTACAACTCAAAAAGATCTTGTTAAGTTAGAAAAGTTTGATTTAGAAAACATTATAGTGATGGATCTAGAGATAAAGATCAATGCTGATGTAGACTTTAGTAAGATGGACCAATATATTAAATTAGCCCAAGAAGCTGCATCAAAATAAAATTTTTATTAAAAACAAAAACAAGATATTAGAAAAAGTAATAGTATAGATTTATTAGCTACAATTTTTGTATGAAAGTACTACTTACAGGTTCAACTGGTTATATTGGAAGAAGACTCAAAAAACGACTACTACAAGATCATGATGTTGATCTAAGACTTTTAGTAAGAGATAAAAGGAAACTATCCTCTTTTGCTTTAGAAAATAGTGAAGTAGTTGAAGGTGATACTTTTGATATAGATAAGTTAAGAATCGCTCTTAGAGATGTTGATGTAGCTTATTATCTTATACATTCTTTAAATAGTAAAGATTATAAAGATCTTGATAAAAAATCAGCTCAAAACTTTATAGATATAGCACAAGAGTGTGGTGTAAAGAAAATCATCTACCTTGGTGGGCTTGGAATAAAAGATGAAAATACAAGTGAACATCTTTTAAGTAGGATAGAAACGGGAGAGATATTAAGTTCTTCAGATACTGTACAGACTATTTGGATAAGAGCAGGGGTCATTATAGGTTCTGGCAGTACAAGTTTTGAGATAATAAGAAATCTTGTAGAAAAACTACCAATTATGACAACCCCAACTTGGGTAAGTACAAAAGCTCAACCAATTGCTATTGAAGATGTACTTAGGTATCTTTATGGTTCTTTAAAACTTAAAAAAGAGGAAAATATAATTATTGATATAGGAAGTGAACAGCTTACCTATAAAGAGATGATGAAACAAACAGCTCAAGTTTTAAGGCTCAAACGGTATCTAATTCCTGTACCTTTTTTATCTATAAATCTTTCATCATATTGGTTAAATATTTTTACCCCAATCCCTTTTAGTGTAGCAAAATCTTTGATTAAAGGATTAAAATCAGAGGTGATAATCCAAAATGATAATGCTAAAAAATATTTCCCTATGATTACACCAATTCCATACAAAAGAGCTGTATTAAAGGCCAAAAATGAGATAGAGTCACATCAAGTTGTAAGTAGGTGGTGTGATTCAGATGGGAAAGTATGGGATGGTAAAACTCATATTGAAGATGCAGTTTATGTGGATAGAAAAAGTGTTACATTTAATTGTAGTTCTCGTAAAATTTTTGAAAAGTTTACAAAACTTGGTGGTGAAAATGGTTGGTTAGGGTATCAGTTTTTATGGAATTTAAGAGGCTTAATCGATAAACTAATAGGTGGTGTAGGCTCTAAAAGAGGAAGACGGGATCCTAAAGAACTTCGTATTGGTGATAGTGTTGATTTTTGGAAAGTTATTGATGTTCAAGAGGATGAAAGACTATTACTTCGTGCTCAAATGAAACTACCAGGAACTGCGTGGTTAGAATTTAAAATAAAAGACAATACTTTAATTCAATCTGCATATTTTTATCCTAGAGGTGTTTTAGGAAGAGCTTATTGGTATGTAATGATACCATTTCACTATTTTATATTTACAAATATGATAAATGGTATTTTAAAAAATACAGATTAAAATTCCATTTCTAAAGAGATAGGACAATGGTCACTACCAAGTATATCACTTAGAATTGAAGCATTTTTAATATGTTCTTTTAAATCATCACTTACATAAAAGTAGTCAATTCTCCAGCCAACATTGTTTGCTCTTGCATTTGCTCTATAACTCCACCAGCTATAATGTTCAGGTTTGTCTCCATGAATATGTCTAAATGTATCTATATATCCGTGATCTAAAAGTTTATCTATCCATTCTCTTTCCATAGGTAAGAAACCAGATGTTTTTTCATTTGCTTTAGGTCTAGCAAGATCAATAGCAGTATGAGCAGTATTTACATCTCCACAAACTATAATAGATTTACCATCTTTTTTTAAAGTTTCACAATGGTCTAAAAATCTATCATAAAATTCCATTTTATATGTAAGCCTTTCCTCTTTGCTTTGACCATTTGGAAAATATACATTGAAGTATGCTATATCTTTATCTCCAAGTTTAAAATGGATTTCATTTATTCTACCCTCATCAAGTATATCTACGCTTTGACAGTCATCCATATAGCATGGCTCTATATCTGAATATAAAGCAACACCTGAACGACCTTTAATTGCTGAGGTACTTACATGAAGGTGTGGAAAATCTTTGTCAAATATAGTAGCTGGGATTTGTTCTTGGGTAGCTTTTATCTCTTGAAATCCAAGTATATCAATATTGTGTTCATCTACCCATTTTAGAGCTTCTTTTTTATCAACGGCTCTAATTCCATTTACATTCCATGAGATAAATTTATAATTTTTAGCCATTTGTTCCCTTTAGACCTTGTCTCATAGATTCAATAAGTTTAGGTGTTGCTTTTGTATTTGTAAAATATTCAAATGCAATTACACCTTGGTATAAAAGCATATCTTCACCATCTTTGTTTGCTAGATTTTTTTCTTTTGCTAAAGCTAAAAATGGTGTAGTCTTTCCATAGATACAATCTATGGCAAACTTTCCATTGTCTAAAATATCTTCTACTATTTCAAGTGGTGCTGGATAGTTATCATCTTTAAGTCCAGCGCTAGTTGAATTTACTACTAGATCATAGTTTTCACAATTAAAGTTGTCCCATGATGAAGTTTTGCAGCCAAGCTCTTTAAAAAATCTCAGTCTGCCTTCACTCCTATTTAATACAGTTGTTTCAATTCCAGCTTCAGTAAATGCAACTGCGATAGCTTTTGCTGTTCCTCCAGCTCCTAAAATAATTGCTTTTTTGATTGGTGACTTTATTTGAAATTCTTCTATAGCTTTCATAAATCCAGGTGCATCGGTATTATAAGCGATCACTTTTCCATTTTCGTTGATATATGTATTTACTGCACCAATTTTTTGTGCTAATCCTCTTACTTCATCTGCATTTTTAAAAGCATCTTCTTTATGAGGTACAGTGATATTTGCACCTTGGATATTGTTTGAACAAAAAACATTTTTTATCGTTGTTCCATCTTCTAGATGTGTTTTTGTATAGTTTCCATCAAAGTTTAAAAAGTTAAATCCTGCATTGTGCATTTGTGGTGATTTTGAGTGTTCTACTGGGTTTCCAAATATAGTAAAGTTCATAAAGTCCCTTTAGGCAATAAAGTATAATTTTTGGATATTATACCAAATGCAATTAAATAATACTCCAATTGAACAAATCACTTTCAATAAGTATAAATTTTTTATCAAAAGAGATGATCTACTTGATAAAGATTTTACTGGAAATAAAGCAAGAAAATTTTTATATTTTTTAGAAAATGAATTTGAAGATATTAAAAAAATTGTATCGTATGGATCTGCACAATCAAATGCAATGTATTCTTTATCTGTATTGGCAAAATTAAAACAGTGGCAGTTTGATTTTTATGTAGATCATATAGCTTCATTTTTAAAAGAGAATCCACAAGGAAACTATAAAGGTGCTCTTGAAAATGGTATGAATATTATTGAAGATAGTAGTTTTAAAGAGAGATCTTTTATTATCTCTAAAGATACACTTTTTATACCCGAAGGTGGTAGAGCTCAAAGTAGTGAATATGGTATCAAAAAATTAGCTCAAGAATTAAAAGATGCATTTGTAGGTAAAAATGTAAAACTATTTCTACCTAGCGGTACAGGAACAACAGCTTTATTTTTACAAAAAAATTTACCAGATTTTGAAGTATTGACTTGTGCTTGTGTAGGAGATGAAAACTATTTAAAAAAGCAGTTTTATGCTCTTGAAAAAGATGAAAAGTGCCATCCAACGATTTTAAATACACCCAAAAAATATCATTTTGGGAAATTGTATAAAGAGTTGTATGAGATATGGATAGAGCTTTACAAAGAAACTAAAATAGAGTTTG
This sequence comes from uncultured Arcobacteraceae bacterium, assembly GCA_965659435.1. Lineage (GTDB taxonomy): Bacteria > Campylobacterota > Campylobacteria > Campylobacterales > Arcobacteraceae > JADHTT01. The sequence goes on along the minus strand of CBFHVJ010000023.1, from coordinate 5,196 downwards.
ATCTATTGTATGATCCAATTGGATGGAAAACATTGATAGAATATTTAGAACAAAATGATATTCAAGAAGAGATAGCTTATATCCACCAAGGTGGATTAAAAGGGAATGAAACGATGATAGATCGTTATAAAAGGAAATATGACAAATGAGTAGTTTTTCACAACTAAATATACCACAAGAGATGGTAGAGACATTAAATAATTTAAACTATACAACTATGACAGAGATACAAGAGAAATCAATTCCAGTTGTATTAGAAGGTAATGATCTGATAGCGAGAGCTAAGACAGGAAGTGGAAAAACTGCTTCATTTGGAATAGGGTTATTAAATAAGTTAAATGTTAAAAAATTTAGAATTCAAAGTATGGTTTTATGCCCAACCAGAGAACTAGCAGATCAAGTAGCAGTTGAGCTTCGAAAAATAGCACGATTTACACATAATGTAAAAATTACTACACTTTGTGGTGGTTTACCATTTATGCCACAAAAACATTCCCTTTCACATCAAGCACATATAATTGTAGGGACACCAGGGAGGATACTAAAGCATTTAAAAGAGAACAACTTCTCATGTGATGATATTAATACTTTAGTACTAGATGAAGCGGATAGAATGTTGGATATGGGGTTTAGTGATGATATACATGAGATAATCTCATATATTCCACAAAATAGACAAACTTTGTTGTTTTCTGCAACATACCCTGAAAATATAGAAGTTCTATCTAATGAAATTTTAAACAATCCAGTTAAAGTAGAAGTTGAATCAACACACAATAAAGAGATAATCAAACAAGACTTTTTTGAAGTTGATGAGGATATGAAGTTTGATGCTGTTTCAAATATTTTAAAAAGCTATGAAGCAAATAGTGTAGTGATATTTTGTAATACAAAAATAGCATGTGATGAACTTGCAGATGATCTGTATGATGACGGACTAGATGTATTAACTTTACATAGTGATTTGGATCAAAGAGATAGAAATGAGACATTAGTTTTATTTGCAAATAAAAGTTATCCTATTTTAATAGCAACAGATGTTGCTGCAAGAGGACTAGATATAAAAGATATAGATTTAGTAATAAATTATGATCTTCCACATGACAATGAAGTATATGTACATAGAATTGGAAGAACAGCTCGTGCAGGAAAAAGTGGACAAGCTGTAAGTTTTGTAGCTGATAGATTTAAGTTTGAAGATCTAGAAGATTATTTAGAATTAGATGGTGTTCATTTAGAAAATATAAGTGATTTAGATGATAAAAATAAACAGTATGATTTAAAATCACAATTTTCAACCATCTTTATAAATGGTGGTAAAAAAGCAAAAGTGCGTGCTGGAGATATATTAGGGGCATTGACTGCTGGAGTAGGGCTTGATAAAAACGATATAGGAAAAATAGATATTCTTCCAAACTGTTCTTATGTTGCAGTTAAAAAAGAGTTTGAGAAAAAAGCATTTGATGGTCTTACAAATGGAAAAATAAAAGGGAAATATTTTAGAGTATTTGTAAAATAGCAATAAAAAAGGGTAAGAGATAAACTCTTACCCTTTTTTTATGTAATAGTAGTGATTAAACAGTTTGTACGTTTTTCGCTACTTCACCTTTTGGACCTTCACCGATCTCAAAAGTAACTTTTTGTCCGTCATCTAGAGAAACTCTACCGTAACCTTCAGTCTTAACTTCAGAGAAGTGTACAAAGATATCTTTGCTTCCATCTTCAAATTGGATAAATCCAAAACCTTTTTCGTTATTGAACCATTTTACTGTTCCGTTTTGTGTTGCCATTGCAATTCCTTGTGTAATGTTATAAAGCTTAAATAGGAATTTCTTCTAAGTTATTCTTTAATGGCGACATTTTAGTAAAAAAATGAAATAAAAGCAAATATTTTACAAAAAAACAGTACAATTTTTCAAAATATGATATAAGGAACAAATATGGCAACAGCTAGTGCAAGACATTTATTAGTAGAAAATGAAGTTTTATGTGAGGAAATTAAACAACAAATCTTAAATGGTGATGTAACTTTTGAAGATGCAGCAAGAGAACATTCTCAATGTCCATCAGGTGGACAAGGTGGAGATTTAGGGACATTTGGACAAGGTCAAATGGTACCAGAGTTTGATAAAGTAGTATTCAATGATGCAGTTGGTGTAGTTCATGGACCAGTTCAAACTCAATTTGGTTATCACTTATTAGAAGTGACTGAAAGAAACGACTAGGAGTTTTTATGGCAAAGTCAAAAGAACATAGTTTTGATATCTCTGCCAAACTTGATATGCAAGAGATGAAAAATGCTCTTGTACAAGCTCAGAAAGAGGTTGATAATAGATATGATTTCAAGGGTGCAACAAAAGAGCTTAACTTAAATGAAGGTGCAAAAGTATTAACTCTTTTAAGTGAAAGTGATCAAAAAGTTGATGCTATGAAAGATATCTTAATCTCAAAGATGAACAAAAGAGGTGTATCAATCAACTCTTTAGAAGAGTTAAAAGCTGAAGATGCAAGTGGTGGAAAAAGAAAATTCTCATATAAGATAGTAGATACAATTGAAAAAGATGAAGCTAAAACAATCCAAACTGAGATTAAAAAACTAAAGTTAAAAGTAACAGCAGTTAATCAAGGTGATGAGATTAGAGTTAGTGGTAAAAATCTTGATGATCTACAAGCTGTTATGAAGCATCTAAAATCTTTAGAGCTAAAAGCTCCGCTAGTATTTGATAATTTTAGATAATGTCACAAAAAATTGATCAACTTCTAAAACAGATTGAAGAGCTAGAAGTTGAGCTTTTTGATGAGGTAAGGAAAAAAGAGGAAGAGTTTTTAGAGAGTGTTGAAGATAAAAAAACTCACCTAAAAGAGCATATTGTTGGAACATATGAATACTTTTCCTCTTTTTCATTAGCCACAATAGTATCACTACCTTTTATTTGGATGATGCTTATTCCTATAGTTATTATTGATATATTTGTAACTATCTATCAATTTATCTGTTTCCCTTTATATAAAATCCCAAAAGTAAAAAGAAAAGATTATGTTGTTATTGATAGATATAAGCTTTACTATTTAGATAGATTTCAAAAAATAAATTGTTGGTATTGTGAATATTTTAATGGAGTTGTTTCTTATGTAAGAGAGATAGCTGCTAGAACTGAGCAATTTTGGTGTCCTATTAAACACTCAAAACAATTAAAAGAGAGACATTCAAGATACAATAAGTTTTTTGATTATGGTGATTTTAAAACTTATAAAGAAAAATTTGACAAACGTAGAGAAGAGTTTGAAGATTTAAAAAATATGAAATAGAAGGTTAAACTTCTATTTCATCACTGATAGTAAAATTCTACCATTTCTATTTATATAGATCCGTTTTGTAATGCCATCATATCGCTTAAGTGCTCTTTGAAGATCTTTTATATTTTTAATTTCAATATTTTCTATTTGAATGATAATATCTCCCATTAAAAAACCTTTAGTATATGCCTTACTATTTGGTTCAACTTTCGTGATAACAATACCATTTTTATTTTCTTCAACATTGAGACCATCTAAAATAGTTTTATTTGTAGAAATTGTATCTAAAGATTCTCTTGAACCAAGTGTCACTTTTAATGTAAGGTTTTGTCGATTTCTTTCTATATAAAGTAGAATCTTTTCATTTGGTTTAAATGATCCTATAACTTTACTAAAGTCACTAGCATCTTTAATAGTTTTACCATTTACTTGATAGACAAGATCACCTCTTTTTAGACCATATTTAGCTGCTGCAGAATCATCTTCTATATCTAGTACTAAAGCACCATCTTTATGTTTATAAAGATCTTTCAATTCTTTTGAAAGCTCTTTTATAGATACACCTAAATATCCTCTTTGTACTTTTCCATTTTCTATTAAGTTAACAACAATATTTTTTACCATAGCTACAGGAATAGCGAAACCAATACCGTTATTCCCACCTGCTCGGGACATAATAGCACTATTGATACCTATTAAAGCACCCCTTGAATCAACTAATGCTCCACCTGAGTTTCCTGGATTTATTGATGCATCTGTTTGAATAAAATCTTCATATCGATTAATTCCAACTTTATCTTTATTAAGTGCAGATATTATCCCTTGTGTTACTGTTTGTCCTACACCAAAAGGATTTCCTAGTGCAAATACTACATCACCAACTTCTAAGTATTTTGAGCTTCCTAGCTTAATAGGATTTAATTTTTTAGCATCGATTTTAATAACTGCTAAATCACTATCTTTATCTATTCCTATTAGCTTTGCATTATATTCATCACTATTTTCGCCTATTGAAACTACAATTTCATGTGCATTGTCTACTACATGTGCATTTGTAACAATATATCCATCTTTTGAAAGAATTACACCAGAACCTAATGATCTTTGAACCTTCTCTTTAGGAACTATATTTTTAAACTGTTTTCCAAAAAATTGTTCAAAAAATGGATTTTGAAACATATGTTGTAGTTGATCAGATCCATTTTGAACTTTTGTTTTTGTTGATATATTTACTACACTATTTTTAATACCCTTAATAGTTTTACTATATGAAATAATACTATTTGGATTATTTGGATGTACTCTATTTGGATTTTGTGCTGTGTGCTCAAAGTTAATAGTTTGAGCAACAAGAGAAATTGTTGCTATAGAAACTATTAATGATTGTTTTAACATAATTTAACTCCTTGTAATATTGTGATGCTAAATGTAACATATATAAATTAATAAAAAATTAACAGTAAAAACTTAAATGACATCCTCGTGACACATTGTTTTGATATGATTATGATGTAAGATAAAAGGATGTGGAAAGTGAAATTAAAAAGTTTAAAAGTAGTTTGTATTTTGATGATAATATCTACTATTTTAAATTCCGAAGAGATAAACTTTAAGTATTTTGGAACTGTAGGCGGTGTATATAATGACAATAACAATTATACATTTAGAAAAAATCCAATGCAAAAAGATGGTTCATCAAATAATTTAGAAGTTTATACAGATTTTATTCTTGGAGCACAAGGTTCTTGGAATATAAATGATGACAATACTCTTCTTGGTCAAACTATTATTCAAAAAGATCACAAAGGAAAAAATAAAGTATCCTTAGACTCAATCTATTTAAAATATGATACACAAGATAACTTTTCTTATAAAATTGGAAAAATCTTAATGCCATAT
>CBFHVJ010000022.1:0-14996 GCA_965659435.1 uncultured Arcobacteraceae bacterium | reverse complement strand
TAGATACTACAAACATGAAAAATGCTTTAAACGATGGTAAAGTTATTATCGTTGCAGGTTTCCAAGGTGTTGATATTGAAAACGGTAGAGTTACAACACTAGGAAGAGGTGGAAGTGACCTTACTGCTGTTGCACTTGCTGGTGCACTGCAAGCTGATGTATGTGAAATATATACAGATGTGGATGGTATCTATACTACAGATCCAAGAATTGAGCCAAAAGCAAAAAAACTTGAGAAAATATCATATGACGAGATGTTAGAGTTAGCTTCACTTGGAGCAAAGGTTCTACAAAATAGATCTGTAGAGATGGCAAAAAAATTAAATGTAAATCTAGTATCAAGAAGTAGCTTCACTCCTGAAATTGAAGGTACTTTAATAACAAAGGAAGAGAATATTATGGAAAAACCAATAGTTAGTGGAATAGCTTTAGATAGAAACCAAGTAAGAATCGGTATGTATGGTGTTACTGATAAACCAGGTATCGCTTCTGCAATCTTTACTGCACTTGCTGATGCAAATATCAATGTTGATATGATTGTACAAACTGTAGGCAGTGACTCTAAAACAAACCTTGACTTTACAGTTCCATCAACAGAACTTGAAAAAGCAAAAGCGGTTATGGATAACTTCCAAGATGAAACAGATACAATTGACTACAAAGAGGATATCTGCAAAGTATCAATTGTAGGTGTTGGTATGAAATCACATACAGGTGTCGCTTCAAAAGCATTTAGTACACTTGCTGATAACAATATCAATATTAGAATCATCTCTACAAGTGAGATTAAAATATCTATGATTATTGAAGAGAAATATGCAGAGTTAGCTGTAAGATCACTTCATAATATCTATGAATTAGATAAGTAAGAAAGAATTTAATAGATGCAAGAGGTTTTAAACTGGACCATTAATACTATTCGTCAAGAAGATACTGTAGATTCTTCTTGGCTTGAAGAGAAGAAATTTGAATGGGCACCTCTTGTTGTAAAAACTTTAAAATCTCTTTTAAATAAAAACTATACAATTTTAATTATCTCAGATGATGATAAACAGTGGTTTAAAGAGTATATCCTTACTCAAATAAACCATACTAAAAATGGTAGACCAAATCTACCTATTTATGACTTCCAATCAATTTACCATCACTATAATAAAGTTCAATCGGAAGAGGATATTCAACTTATTATTGATATGTTAAATATCTCTTTTCCAAATGGTTATCTTTTCTGGTATATTGGAAAAGGAAATAGTAAACAGTCAATTATCCCAAAATACCATGCAAACTCTTTTCTATGGCTAATAGATGAAGAATTACCAGGTAGTTTAACTTTAAATGGTGATGATCCAACACTAGATATGAAGCTCCTTCAAATATATAAACTATTTGATAAAACACTAAACGCAAGTTTATTTGCAGAGATTAGCCTAGACTAATACTATGGAACTAAACTCACAAATAATTATCACTAAAGAGATTGATGATTATTTAGAAGATCTTACAAGAAAACTTCCTTTACACTCATCTAGAGTGATTCGAAATGAAGAAGAAGGAAAAAACAACTTTAAAAGAGAGCATGCAAACAAAGCTATAAAAGAAGCATATATAGCTTCTGCTGAAACAAAATATATTATCCTTTGTGGTGATAAGTTTGAAACTGAAGCACAAAATACTCTTCTAAAGATTTTAGAAGAACCGCCAAGAAATGTGGTATTTATCATCATTACTACATCCAAGTCTAATCTTTTAGCAACAATATTTTCACGACTTCCACATAAATACTATAAAACTGAAAAACATGAAACTCTTAATATTATAAATATCTTTAATATGGATTTAAAAGACATCTATAACCTACTTAAAGAGAATCAACGAATATCAAAAGAAGAAGCTAAAAAGCTCGTACACTCTATTTTACATGAGGCACATCTTAAAAACATCGCTCTTTCACAAGAGGAACTAGAACTATTTTCTAAGTCTATAAAACTACTTGAGCTAAACTCTAGGCCACTTAATGTACTAACAACTCTTGCTTTAACTATACTACAAACAAAAAGGTAACTCAAAATGCAATACTATAAAATAGATACTCAAAATAGTAAAAAAGCTTTTGAAAAACTTGGATGTGATATTGGTGGCACTAATATCCTGACAAATAAAACAAAAATTAATATGCTCTATATTAAAAATATCCATGTAGGTGCAGCAAATATTTTAAAACAAGATGCGTTATCTATTGGTGCAGATTTAGCAGTGCCTCATGGTGTAATAATTGCAAAAGAGAAATATGTGGATGCTATCTTAATTGGTACTAATAAACACTTTAAGCTCTTAGCAAAAAAAGAGTTAGCTCAACCATTTGGCTTAAAAGAATTAGCAAAAAACCTTCCTACTTTTATAATGAAACAAAAAAAGAAAACAAAAATTATGGGTGTTATCAATGCTAATGATGATAGCTTTTTCCAAGAAAGTAGATTTAATGGAAAAGAAGCAATAAAGCAGATCAAACAGATGATCAAAGATGGTGCTAAGATTATCGATATTGGTGGAGTTTCAAGTCGTCCTGGAAGTCAAAGTATTCCTGCAAAAGAGGAACTAAAAAGAGTTAAACCTATTATTGATCAGATTGCAAAGGAAAGGCTTTATAAAAAAGTAGATTTTAGTATCGATTCATACGAACCAAAAGTAATTGAATATGCTTTAAAAAATGGATTTAATATTGTCAATGATATTACAGGTCTTGCAAATGATAAAGTAGCAAAAATAACAGCAAAATATGATGCTTCCATTGTAATTATGCATATGCTAGGAACTCCTCAAGATATGCAAAATGATCCAATATATGAAAATGTGATAACAGACATAGATGATTTTTTTCAAGAGAGAATTGAAAAAGCAAAAAATTTTGGTATCAAAAAAATTATTTTGGATGTAGGTATTGGTTTTGGGAAAACTTTAGAACATAATCTACTACTACTAAAGAATCTAGAACATTTCCAACATTTTGGTTGTGAGATACTTCTAGGAGCTAGTAGAAAATCTATGATTGATAAAATCATTCCATCTAAAGTTGAAGAGAGATTACCAGGGACTCTTGCAATTCACCTAGATGGATTAAAAAGAGGTGCTTCAATAATTAGATGCCATGATGTAAAAGAACATCATCAAGCTATCAAAGTACAAGAGGCTATAAATGATATCTTATAAGATATCATGTAATGTATTTGCTTTTTTCATCCATTTAGTTAAAGACTCATAATCTTCATCTTCAACCATTTTACGTACATTTGCCATATGTTTATCAAATATATCAAGTGAATCAAGTAGGTTTTCTCTATTTTGTCTAAAAATATCATTCCACATCTGCGGTGAAGATTTTGCAATTCTACTCATATCTTTAAATCCACCAGCAGCAAGTGTAATAATCTCTTTTGGATCTTCATGTTCCATTACAGTATTTGCTAAACTAAAAGATATAGCATGAGGTAGGTGAGACATATAACATGCATGGATATCATGCTCTTTTGAATCCATATATACAATATTCATCTGAATTTTTTCAAAAATATCTATTGCCCTTTTTGAATGTAATTCATCACATTTTTCAAGATCACAAAGTACAACTATTTTATCTTCATATAATCTATCTTGTGCAGCTTTTGGCCCAAACTTTTCTGTACCTGTCATAGGGTGTGCTGGTACAAAATTTGATTTGATTGCATTAGGAATATTTTTAACAATAATCTCTTTTGTTGAACCTAGATCTATAACAGTTGTAGTAGTTTCAATACCTACTAACTCTTTTGAAAAAGAGATAATTCCATCTACTGGAATTGCTAAAATAATTACATCTGCACTTTTTAACTTCTCTAAATCTACTATCTCATCTACAAAACCAAGAGATAATGCTTCTTTTTGATGAGATTCATTATGGTCATATCCATAAACTTTTGTAGCTACATTGTACTTTTTAACTGACTTAGCAAAAGATCCTCCCATGAGTCCTAAACCAACAATCCCAAATGTCATCTATTTTTCCTCTTTTGGTAAATTAAACTTCTTCGTATCTAACTCACCATCTTGTGTAAATGAAAGATAATATAATCTATCTGTTTGTACAGTTAAACCAGCTAAATATCTTAAAGCAAGATTTGCTTGAAGTGAAGCTATATGCATCACAATTGGTGCAGCTATCCCTCCAGGTTTATGATCGCTAATTGTAAATGCACTTTCAAAGCTTGCATCTTCAAAGAAGCATACTTGTCCATGAAACTGTTCTACACTTCCATATATCCAAGGTATATTATTCTCTTTTGCATAAGTATTCATTTTTCCTCTTATGGGAAGGTTATCTGTAGCATCTATAATAAGATCATACTTTGTATTAGTTTGTTCAACAAACTCTTCAAATCCACAATCAAAGCTAGTAACAGTTGTAAAAGCACATCTATTTTCAAGAAGCTCTTTTAAAACATCACATTTCTTTCTACCTTCATCACCAGCTCTAAATCCTATTTGCCTATGGATATTATGAACTCCAACCTCATCAAAGTCTACAAGATCAATATGTCCAATACCTGATGCTCCAAGTGCAACACCTACACTACATCCAAGACCTCCACAACCAATAATTGCTATCTTTTTATCTTGTAATGAATTTTGAGTGTCTTCACCCCATAGTTGAATCTGTCTATTAAAATATGCGTCATGTTCTGTCATTATTTTCTCCGAAATACTATAGATCTACTTTATCATTTAAATTTGAATATTCTACTCTAATAGTCTGTATTTGACTTGAAACTACTATTTCACCTACCATCTAAAGCTAATTTCTCACTTATCTTTTGCATTAAAGCCATCTCTAGATACTCTAGATGATACCGTTTTAATATACCTTCTTTACAAAAGTCATTATTACCAATCAGCTGTCTAAATTGAATAATAAGACTACGACTTAATATTTCTCTAGCTTCTTTATTGTTCCTAATATGATATAACACTAAAGTCAAAGCATTTATCCATTTTGATGGCTCTTCTATACTCTTATCTACATCTATTAAATTTGTTTGTGAAACTATTTTAGCAAGTTTGATTTGTCCATCAAAGTTTAAACTTTTAACTGTTTTAGACTCTTCTATTTTCCATTTTTTACTATAAGGATAGATATCATCTACAACTTGTAAAAATGCTTCTTTAAAATGTATAGCATCACAGGTATTACACTTTAAAGTATCACACCATTGATCTTTCTGTGATAGTTTACAAAGCTCTAAGAAAACATCCATAAACTACCTCAGATTATCCCATTGGATACATTATATCTTTTTGAATATCTTCAATCTCTTTTAATACCTCTTTATCCAAAGAGATATCAAATGCAGAAAAAGATTCATCAAGCTGACCTGCTGTTCTAGCTCCTATAATTGTTGAAGCAACAAAGTCAAAGTGTTTTGAATAAGCTACAGCAAGTGTAACAGGAGAGATACCAAGTTTATTTGCAAGTTGCATATATTTTGCAGTAGTTTGTAAACTTTTTTCATTTACAAATCTATTTCCCATAGCTTTCATACGCTTATTTACACTATTTAAATAATCACTAAATCTTGCATCTTTTGGTAGAAATTCTCCATTGTATTTTCCACTTAACACTCCACCCGCTATTGGAGAGTATGGTAAAAGTGATATCTGTTCTTTCTCACATATAGTTTTAAGTTCATCTAAAAATCTTGGGTTATTAAGTGAAAAATTATTTTGGATAGATTCAAATCTTGAGATACCTAGTCTATTAGATGTTTCATTTGCTTTTGTTAATCCATACGCTGTATCATTTGAAGTTCCAATATATCTTATTTTTCCCTCTTTTACAAGCTCATCAAAAGCTTTTAAAGACTCTTCAATAGGTACAATTGTATCAGGCCAATGCATCTGATAAAGATCAATATAATCTGTCCCTAATCGCTTTAGACTTCCCTCAATTGCTTTTTTTATATGGAAACTATCAATAGCAGTAAGACCATCTCTAATAGGTGGTACAAACCACCCATTTGCAGCTCCTGCAACTTTTGAAGCTATGATAAGAGATTCTCTGTTTTTCCCTTTTAGCCATTTACCTATAATCTCTTCAGTTAAACCAGCATACTTTGATTTAGGAGGAACTGGATAAAGCTCTGCTGTATCAAAAAAATTTATCCCTCTATCATAAGCTTTATCCATAATAGCAAATGATTCTTTCTCATTACTCCATGAACCAAAGCTCATAGTCCCAAGACAAATAGGAGTTACTCGTAAACCAGTTTTTCCTATATACCTATATTCCATATTCTACTCTTGTGTATATTCTTTGAATTCTAGTTTTGCTTCATCTAAAAGCTTTTGAGCAGACTCTAACTCTTTCATTCCATCTTTATAGATATTTACACTATCACTTAGTGTAATTTCTGGATTAATTAATTTATCTAAAATATCCTTTGCTGATTTTATTTTGTCTTCAAAATTTATATTCTCTTCACTTGCCATTATCTATCCCCTAAAATATCTCTAATATCATCTTCAAACTTGTCAACTTCTACTAAAAAAGCATCATGACCATAATCACTTTCATATTCTCTATAACTAACTTTATCACCTTTTCCTATACTATCCATAGTATCTTTGATCTCTTTCATCTCTTCAGGTCTAAATAATAGATCTCCACTAAATGAGATAAGATGTAATGGTGCATTGATTTTATCAAGTGATTGAGCTAAAGTATCACTACCTCTTGAAGCATTAAAAATATTCATAGTTTTTACAATATAAAGGTAGCTTAATGGATCAAAATCATGAGGAAACTTATATCCATTATATTCAAGATATCTCTCCACTTCAAAACGACCAAATAATTCATAAAGACCATCTTGTTCTACATATCTTCTACTAAATTTATCTTCCATACTTGATGGACTTAAAAATGATATATGCCCAGCCATTCTTCCTACAGCTAAACCATTTAATCCATTTTCTTTAATATCTTCACTTTTATAGTATCCATCTTTAAACTCTGGATCTTTTCTAATAGCTTCTATTGCTATTTTATTATAAGCAATTGCCCATGGTCTAGTATAAGCGGTAGTTGCTAAAGCTATAATTTTTTTTGCAAGATGAGGATATTCTATAGCATAACAAAGTGCTTGCATACCACCCATACTTCCACCAATAACAGCTTCAACTTGATCAATCTCTAAGTATTTAAGTACTCTCACTTGGGCTTTTACAATATCACTAATAGTAAGGATAGGAAACCGTAATCTATACTCATTACCAGTAGATGGATCGATACTAAGTGGTGAAGTTGATCCAAAACATGAACCAATATTATTCATACATATTACAAAATATTTTGTAGTATCTACAGCTTTCCCATCACCAATAAGATCATCCCACCATCCTGGTTTTCTGTCACCATCATAAAATCCTGCAGCATGATGACTTCCTGTTAGAGCATGTGTGATAATAATCACATTTGATCGATCTTCGTTTAACTCTCCATATGTTTCATAAACAATCTCAAAAGGTTGTAGTATCCGTCCACTTTCGCAATAAAGTGGTTCATCAAACGATACTTTATTTGTTTCTATTTTAATAGGTGAACCTTTATAAAACTTTCTTTAGTGCATTGATCAGATCATCTGCATTTTCTAAACCAATTGATAGTCTAATTAATCCTGCACCTATTCCTGATTGTGCTAATTCATCTGCACTTAATTGCTGATGTGTAGTTGATGCTGGATGAGTGATAATTGATTTACTATCTCCAATATTTACAACACAAGAAAATATCTCAATATTATCAACTATTGATTTAGCAGTTTCAAGATCAGCAACTTCAAATGAAAGTAATCCACTCGCTCCATCATTTAGATACTTACTAGCTCTTTCATAGTTAACATCAGACTTTAATCCTGGATAGTTTACTTTTTGAACCTTATCACAAGACTCTAAGAACTCGGCAACTTTTAATGCACTATTTGAGTGTTGTTGGATTCTTAAATTTAATGTTTCTAAACCTTGAATCATTAACCATGAATTAAACGGTGATGGTGCTGCGCCTAAGTCTCTAAGAACAGATAACAAAATTCTTAAAATAAATGGAGGGAATGGTAAATCAGCATACACTAATCCATGATACGATGCATCAGGTTCATTGAAATGTGCATATCTACTATTTCCTTTAATTTTCTCACCACTTGTAGCACTATCAACAATAATACCTCCAAGAGCAAGTCCTTGACCTGTAGTATATTTACTAGTACTATGTACAACAATATCACACCCTAATGCTATTGGATTACATAACATTGGAGTTGCCACCGTATTATCTACTACAGTGATAATATTATGTTTATTTGAGACATCTACTATAGTTTGAAAATCTGCTACCTGAAGATTTGGATTAGATAAAGATTCAAATAAAATTAGTTTTGTTTTTTCATCAATTAACTCTTCTAAGTTTGATGGGTCTGTTACATCAAATTTTCTAGTTTCAATTCCAAATCTTTTAATTGTATGATCTGTTAATGTTGATGTTCCACCATAAACAGCATTTGCTACAACAATATTGTCCCCTGCTTCACAAAGGTTAACTATACAAGAGAAAATTGCACTCATACCACTAGCAGTTGCAATTGAAGCAACTCCACCTTCAAGTTCAGCAAATCTTTTTTCAAAAACTGCACTTGTAGGATTCATCAGTCTAGTGTAAATATTACCAAGTTCTTTTAAAGCAAAAAGATTTGCAGCATGTTCACTATCTCTAAACTCATAAGCAGTACTCATATAAATAGGTACGGCCATAGTTCCTTGAGAGTCTTTTTCATATCCTGCATGAAGTGCTAATGTTTCTTTTTGCATAACTTTCCTTTATAGCTAAATTGGTAGATTTTATCCAAAATCAAATTTGAATGTAATAAAAATAGGTATCTAATTTTTTTTTGCTTTATTATTGTTATTATTTCTTTGGTACAATTCCACTTATTTATACAATATAAGGACAAAAATGACTCAACATGTCGTAATTATTGGTGCAGGCTATGGAGGCTTAAGAGCTATTGAAAAACTAGCTAAAAATGTTAATATTAAGATCACACTTATTGATACAAATCCATATCACTATATGCAAACTGAAGCATATGGATATATCGCTGGGAAATATGATATATGTGATATCACAATAGATATTTATAATTGGTGTAAAGGTTTTTCAAAAGATATTAGTTTTGTCAATGATGAAGCGGTTAATATTACCCCTACAGACAAAAAAGTTTTCACTAAAGATAATGGCTCTATAGATTATGATCAACTGATTATTGCGACAGGTGCAAAAACAAATTTCCCTAGCTTTGTAGATGGATTAGAAAAAAATACATATGGGGTAAAGGTACTAGATAGAGCTTACGAATTAAAAACAAAATTTGAAGATATCATCTATAAAAAAATCAGATATAGTGATAATGATGAAAAATTTAATGTTATTATTGGTGGTGCGGGACTTAGTGGAGTAGAGATTGCTGCAGAGATGGCATATATTGCAAAAAAGATCACTAAAAGTGCTGGGATTAAAGAAAGTAACATCACAATTACTCTTATTGAAGCATATGATTCAATTCTAACTGGAATGGATCAATATATTATTAAACATACTATGAAAAGACTCCATAAGCTTGGAGTTGATGTAATGACTAACTCTTTTATCTCGTCAGTTGAAAAGAAACAACTTACCCTACAAAATAATGAAGTTATTAAATTTGACTTTATGATCTTTACAGGTGGTATAAAAGCTACAGGAATCAACAATATTCTTGATGTAGAGAAAAACAAACTTAACCAATTTATTGTAAATCAATACCTCAACATTAATGAATATGATGAGATCTATGCTATTGGTGACTGTGCTCAAATCGTAGATTTAAATGGAGAACTTTTACCCCCTACATCTCAAATAGCAGAACAATGTGCTGAAAATGTGGCACAAAATATTATTGCAAAAACAAATAATAAAGAATTAACACCTTACGATGGTCATATTGATGGTATGTTTGTTGCACTTGGTGGACATTATGCAGTTGGAACAATTTTTGATAGCTTTAAAACAAAAGGTTATGTTGCATACTTATTAAAAAAGCTTATCACTAAGATGTATCATCATGGGTTATTATTTAGATTAAATAATGGGTATAAAATAAGAAAATAGTTTGAAGTTAAAAAAAGCCAGAATCTCTGGCTTTTTTATATTATACGTGGTAGTTTGGTGCTTCGTTTGTAATAGTTACATCATGTACATGAGACTCTTTTAGTCCTGCACTTGTAATCTCTACAAACTCTGCTGTTGCTTGGAAAGTTTCCATATCTTTACTTCCAAGGTATCCCATAGAAGATCTTAACCCACCAATAAACTGGTGAATAATCTCTTTCATATAACCTTTATATGGAACCATACCTTCAATCCCTTCTGGCACAAGTTTATCTGCTGCTGTTCCCTCTTGGAAATATCTATCAGTACTTCCTTTTGTCATAGCACCAATTGATCCCATACCTCTGTATGATTTAAATTTTCTACCATGAGATAAAATAACCTCACCTGGAGACTCTTCAGTTCCTGCAAGAGCAGAACCCATCATTACACAACCTGCACCAACAGCAAGAGCTTTAGCTACATCACCAGAGTATTTAATACCACCATCAGCAATAACAGGAACACCATGTTTTGCTGCAGCAGCTGCACACTCATCAATTGCAGAAATTTGAGGAACGCCTACACCAGCAACAATTCTAGTTGTACAAATTGAACCTGGTCCAATACCAACTTTAACTGCATCAGCACCAGCTTTGATTAAATCTTCAGTTGCTTCAGCTGTTGCTACATTTCCAGCAATTACTTGAATATCAAGCTCTTTTTTAATTGCTGTAACTGTATCTAAAATACCTTTTGAGTGTCCATGAGCTGAATCTAATACTAATACATCCACACCAGCTTCAACTAATGCTCTAGCACGATCTAGTTGCCCTACTCCAATAGCAGCACCAACTAATAATCTTCCATGCTCATCTTTTGCAGCATTTGGAAATTCAACTTTTTTCTTAATATCTTTAATTGTAATAAGACCTTTTAATTTACCTTCAGCATCAATGATTGGTAGTTTTTCAATCTTATTTTTATGCATCTCTAAAGATGCCTCTTCTAAAGTTGTACCTTCAATACCTGTAACTAATGGCATTTTAGTCATAACATCACCAGCTAATTGAGAGAAATCTGTAACAAATCTCATATCTCTATTTGTAAGAATTCCTAAAAGAGTATTATTATTATCAATAACTGGTACACCAGAGATTTTATATTCACACATAAGATCTTCAGCATCTTGTAATGTTTGAGTAGGACTAACAGAAATTGGATCAACAATCATACCACTTGTACTTTTTTTCACTTTACTTACTTGTAGTGCTTGAGTTTGCTCATCCATATTTTTATGAATAATTCCAATTCCACCAAGTCTAGCCATAGCAATAGCAGCTCTATACTCAGTAACTGTATCCATCGCAGCAGATACAAAAGGGATATTTAAATTAATCTCTTTAGTTAGTTTTGATTTTAAGCATACTTCCTTTGGTAAAACCTCTGACTTTGCTGGTACTAATAATACATCTTCAAATGTTAAAGCTCTTTTTCTAATTCTCATTTTATAATCCCTTTCTACTTAGTATAATTTACATTTTTTTCAAGGCTCATTGCCCCATCAAAAAGTGTTTGCTCATCAAACGCTTTTCCTATTAACTGTAATCCTATTGGCATACCATCATTGTCTTTTGTTACTGGCAATGATATTGCTGGTAGTCCTGCTAGATTTACAGAGATTGTATAGATGTCACTTAAGTACATCTCAAGTGAAGTTTTAAATGCTCCATGCTTTGGAGCAGTTGTTGGTGCAACAGGAGATAAAATAAGATCAGCATCAGCAAAAATCGTTTCAAAGTCATCTTTGATTAAATGTCGTACCTTTTGTGCTTTAATATAATAAGCATCATAATAACCTGAGCTTAATACAAATGATCCAAGCATAATTCTTTTTTGAACCTCTTCACCAAAACCTTGAGTTTTAGTTTGAATATATGTATCTTTTAATCCTTGAGCTTCAACTCTATTCCCATATCTAATACCATCATATCTACTTAAGTTTGCACTAGCTTCTGCTGTTGCTACAATATAGTAAGATGATACATGTTTTTTTGTATCCATCATATTTTTATGGATAATTGTATGCCCAGCTTCTTTTAAAGCATTAATAGCTACTTCAAAACCTTTTTTCACTTCATCACTTGCTTCGTCAATAAAGTTATCAATTACAGCAATTGTAAGCTTTTTATCTTGATCTAAATTTGGAGATACTGGAGTATAATCAATATTTGCACTTGTTGAATCTTTTGGGTCGTATCCTGAAATAATATCATAAAGAATTGCAGCATCTTCAACATTTTGTGTAATTGGTCCACACTGATCAAGTGAAGATGAATAAGCGGCAATACCATATCTTGATACTCTACCATATGTAGGCTTCATACCAACACAACCACAATAAGCGGCTGGTTGTCTAATAGAACCACCTGTATCTGTTCCTAATGCCGCAATAGCTTGACCAGATGCAACAGCTGCAGCACTACCACCAGAACTTCCACCTGGAGTTTTTTCACTGTCATGAGGATTTAAAGTTTTACCATAACAACTTGATGCAGTACTACTTCCCATAGCAAATTCATCCATATTTGCTCTACCAAATGGAGATAAACCAGCTTTTTCAAGATTATTAATCACTGTTGCATTGTATGGAGATATATATCCTTTTAAGATATTACTACTACAAGTGATCTCCCAGTTTTTAACATTGATATTATCTTTAATAGCAATAGGAATTCCACTACCTGATTGAGAAATAGCACTATTTGTTAATTGTTCTACATAAGCACCTAGTTCTTTATTTGAGTTTATATTGTTTTCTAGGTCAGTTCTAAGTGTTAAAACTTCACTTTCACCTAAATTTAGGGCATCTTTTAGAGTGATCAATTATTGCTCCTGATTTTGTATAAAATTATGCGATTATATCCAAAATTAAATTAAATCTTGAACAGATTTGATATCGTTTCCACTTAGCTTATGGTTAGGTTTAAAAATAAATTTAAGATATTTGATTTCTGAAAATGTAAAACCTTTTGAGTCTTTATTTACAATAGAAACTTTCTCTTTTGATATCTCTATCCTTTTGAGTTTTCCACCTTCAATTTTAGCAAAATATACTATTGTAAAATTCCCTTTATGAGTTTTTTCAATAGCAATATATATCTTACTATCCTCTATTTTTGACCCTAATATCTCTTTTAAGGTAGAATCTTGATACTGTCCATATAGTTTTTTAAACTCTTGATAAGATGTGAACCCTACAAATATTTTTGTATAAATATCATAATACTTCTCTACAGAAGGTGACTTCAAGAACCCAATATCAAGTACCTGCTTTTGATCAGCTTTTACTTGCCTTAGAACCCAATTTAATGTAGCAAAATATTTAAAATTTGATGTCTCTATAGAGTAAACCTCTTGCATCTTTGGATGATCAACCTTTACAAAAGGTTTTAAACTTTTTTTATCAAAGTTTTTTAGTCTTTCAAGTATAGAATTTACTTCTAATATATCAGTGATCCAAAGTGTACAGTATGAAGGAAATACATTAACTCCTGTTGCTTCTTTACTTAGAATAACTAATGCTTTTACGTTTAACTTTGGAAATAATACTTCTAAAAGTGATTTTTTCTTTTTTAGCCTTTTTCTAAGGCCCATAGTATCTTTTACTATTGTACTTTCTACAAAATATACACTATCTTTTGTAAAAAAGAGACCATCAAATTCACTAATATCTTTATAACCAGATTTATAAACTATTTGTGATTTTCTGTCAATTAAAAAACCATTTTTAATATTTTGTTGATTATCTTGATGTGGGCCTTTAACAATAAACTTTGTTATGGCTTTATTTTTTGCAGCATATCTTATTAGTAGTTCATAGATGATATTTTCATAAACTTCACCAACAAAACTACTAAAAGTTCCCAGGTATTCTGGAGATTCAAAATCTATACCGCTATTTTGTAGCTTGATTAGATGTCTAATATTATAGCTATAATAAAAGATATTATCATCTAAACTTTCTAAGTTTAGATTTTGAATATCCTCATTTATTTCTAAATTACTAATGGATTATTCCCATTCAATCGTTGCAGGTGGTTTTGAAGAGATATCATAAACAACTCTATTGATACCATCAACTTCATTGATGATTCTTCTACTCATAAGTTCTATTATCACCCATTACACCAACTGATTTTACATTTAATAATACAGTAAATGCTTGCCAAGTTTTATCATACCATCCAGTACTTCTTAAAACATCAAGCATTATAGTATCTGCTTTTCGTAAAATTTCTAAATCAGGAGAGTTTACATCACCCATAATTCTAATAGCTAAACCAGGTCCAGGGAAAGGATGTCTTCCAATCATCTGAGATGGTAAACCAAGCTCTAGCCCTAACTCTCTTACTTCATCTTTAAAGATCTCTCTTAAAGGCTCTATAAGCTCAAATGTCATCCAATCAGGAAGTCCACCAACATTATGGTGCGACTTAATTGTTTTTGATGGTCCTTTAACTGATACAGACTCAATAACATCTGTGTAAAGTGTACCTTGTGCTAAAAATGAGATACCATCATGTTTTTTTGCTTCTTGATCAAAAACCTCAATAAATGTTTCACCAATTATTTTTCTTTTTGTTTCAGGGTCTGTAACACCAGCTAGTTTGCTTAAAAATTGCTCACTTGCATCTACAGTAATAAGTCCAATCCCTCTATTTGCAAACATATTTTGAACATCTTCAACTTCGTTTCCTCTTAGAAGTCCATTGTTTACAAAAACTGG
>CBFHVJ010000021.1:0-15171 GCA_965659435.1 uncultured Arcobacteraceae bacterium | reverse complement strand
ATTATTTTTTCTTTAGAGATATTATTTTCTAAAGTTTGTCTATTTAAACTACCTGTGATAATCACAATATCAAATACCTTATCGATCTCTTGAGCTAGTTTAGTATTTGCTTCTACTGTTGATTCCACAAGTCCAGGAGTTATAATAACTTTTCTTCCTGTGTGAGTAGCACTAATATTGATAGCTTCAAGCATCCCATCAAGGTTCCCATTAAAACTATCATCTAAGATTATTTTTCCACCAGCTTCAATTTTTTGAAGTCTATTATCTACACTTTGTAAGTTTTTAAATGCTTCTTTTATTTCATCTATACTCATGCCTAGTTTTTTTGCCATCAAGATAACTGCTGTTAAATTTATAGCATTAAATGAGCCTAAAATAGGAGCTTCAAAAACTTCTGTTTTATCATCTAAATCAATTGAAAATTTAATACCATTTAGATCTGATTGTAAAATCTGTAAGTTATTTGGAAACTTTGTGATTGTTTCGTAGTCTAAAATAGGAACACTATCATGTACAAACCCATGCTTTAATCTAGGACTTTGAAGTAGTTCCATTTTTGTATAGATGATATTATCTAGGGTTTTGAAATACTCTATATGCTGTTCACCAACACTTCCAATAATTGCATATTGAGGTTCTAAAAATTTACTAATAGTTGCAATATCTCCTGTTTTTCTAGCACCTGCTTCAGCAATATATATATCAATATTTTCAGGTAGATCAACATTTACATCTTTGATTAGTCCAGCAATAGTATTTACACTTCTTGGTGTCATATATGTATTGAATTTCGTAGATAGTATCTGATGAAGATAGTTTTTAATAGATGTTTTACCAAATGATGCTGTAATAGCAATCACCTTAAGATCTTTTCTATTTTGTAGTTTCTCTTTTGCTAAACCTTTAAATCTTTGTAAAAAGATCATCTCTATAGCAGTTGATATTGCATATGTAAGAAGTAGTGGGATTAATACTCCAGCTTTTTCACAAAGCTGACTACTAAGACAAAGAGAAAGTACAGCAATAGTAGAGAAGATTAAAATTGCTAAAAACCTTTTCACTCTCATTGTCAAAACAAGCTTTCTATCAAGTTTACTATACCAATATCCAAGTGCTGGAAGATGCACTAAATAAAAATAGATTAAAAAATCATTGATATCAAGGATATAGTATAAGAAAAATGGAGCTATAAAATAAAAAAGATGCCATTGTTTTTTATGATGCTTTGTTACTACACGTTCTATTTGATAGTTATACCATTGGAGATTAGTTATTAAATACCACCCAAGAGTTAAAGTAAGTAAAAAAATTGAAAAAATGTTGAGATATTCCAAGTAAAAACCTTTAAAAAATATATTTAGATTATCTGTAGTTTATCTAAAGTAAAGTAAATCTATTTTGTAAAGTCTGTATCATAAATATATTTTGATACTTCAGTTGTAGTATCAAGAGGGAATGCAAGTTGAGGCATAAGTCCATATTTTTTGATAGCATCATCCATGATAGAAGTGTTTTCTTGTGGGTCATGTACCCATTTTGCCATATAATCTACAAACTCTTCTCTTTTGGGAAATACTTTTAAATATCTTTTTTTAAGTTCTAAAGTTGAAGGTGCAGAGATAGACTTTGTTTTGTGGTGGCATGTAACACAATTACCTTCAAAAAGTGTTTCGCCAAATGATGCTGCAAAAACACTAGTAGAAAATATTAGAACAAAATAAGTTTTAGCAAACATCTTTTAAAATCTCTTTTTCTATATCATCACTATGTCTTAAGAAGAAATAATGATCATCATTATATGATTTGAATTTAGAATTTTTTATAAGGGAATCGATAATCTGTCCTGAGCTTAAAGTTGTAGCAGTATCAGTTTCTCCCCAGAAAAGTAAAGCTTGACCTTTATACTTTTTAAACTCTTCATTAAACTCTTCATCAACAACATTTTTAAATGTTTCATACATATTTTCAGGCATCATATTTACATCACCACTTCTTAGAAGTTTTGTAACTTTTCTTAGTCCAAATTTATTGAATATCTTTGCCATTTTAATTGATAGAAGTGTTTTAGCATCTTTCTCCTCTACAATCCCTGCAGAGCTTAATAAAACTAAAGTAGAGGGATTAAGTAAAGTTGAAACTTTTCCACCAAAAGAGTGACCAGCTATAATGTTTGGTGTGATATTAAGTGCTTCTAAAAATAGTTTCATGATATCGCCATACATATGAGTTGTTAGGACTGTATCATTTGAGCTTTTTCCAAAACCTGGCATATCTACATAGATATGTTTATACTCTTTAAACTTTGTACCAAAAGCTTGTTTCATAATCTCTTTATTACTTCCCCATCCATGCAAAAACAAAATAGATTTTGATCCACTTGGATTAACTATTTCATAGCTAATATTAAAAGTATTATTTTGATAAGAGATCTTTTTTAAAGCCATTAGATTCTAATTACCTCTACTGTATCACCAGAATTTAAAGGTGATGAATTTTCTTTTTGATAAAGTAGGGCACAGTTATTTAACATATTCGTTAAGATGGCACTTGTACCTGTTTTTTTACCATCAAAGTTTACTTCATAACTTCCATCATTATTGATCAAGTTACAAGCTGTAAAGATTGTTTTCGGAGCTTTTTTAGGGAAGTTTTGAGTGATAGTCGCTTTAATTATTTCTAGCTCTTTATTGTTACCTGAGAATTTATAAATCAGTGGTAAAACATAAAGCATAAATGTTACTGTAGAACTATATGCAAATCCTGGAAGTCCAATAATAAACTTCGCACCTTTTTGAGCAAATAAGATGTGTTGACCTGGTTTGATATTTACACCTTGAAAAAGTACATTAGCACCTAGTTCATCTTTGATGATATCTTTTACATAATCGTAATCACCTACAGAAACTCCACCAGTAGTTACAACTATATCTGATTTTTGTAGAGCATTTTTAAGAAGATTTGTAATAGATTCTCTATCATCTTCAACTACACCCATTTGATGAACTTCAGCACCATTTTGTCTTGCTATCGCTTCAAGTGTAAGGTGATTTGAACTTCTTATTTGTGATTTATTTGTTTGCTCTTCCCCAAGGTCTAAAATCTCACTACCTGTACTTGCTATGGCAATAGTTGGTTTACAATAAACTGCAACTTGTGCAATATTTAAACTTGCCATCATACCAACTTCAGCATAACCGATTTTTGTCCCTTTTTGAATTAAAACTTCACCTTTTTTATAGTTTTCACCTACTTCTCTTGTAGCAAAACCAAAAGGTACACTTTCATTGATAATAATAGTATTATTTTCAACTGTCACATTTTCAATAGGGATAAGTGTATCACTACCTTCAGGCATAAGTGAACCTGTAAATGTTTTGATACATGTACCATTGGTTACACTAGTTTCTATATCACAACCAGCAGGATTAAAGTCTATGATTTGAATTTTTCCTGATACTAAGTCACTATGTTTTACAGCATAACCATCCATACCTGATGTTGGATATTCTGGTAGGTTATGGTCTGCTACGATATCAGTAGCTAATATTCTATCAATAGAATCTGTGATAAATAGTTTTTGAGTTGGTAGGTTTTCACATTTTATTGAGTTTAAAATTTCTAAAGATTGCTCATAACTGATTTTCATTATTTCCCTTTTGCTGATTGAATCTTATTTACATAAGTGTAGTCGATTTTAATATTTTGTTGTTTTGGTAAAGAGTTTGCAAGATTGTTTATAACACTATTAAAGTCTTCAAATAGATAGTTTGCCATAGATCCTGGGATTGTATTGATCTCGTTTAAATACACTTCATTTGTAACTACAAAGAAGTCACATCTGATTAATGATCCTTCAAACATAGTATTATAGATAGTTTTGAAGTTTTCTTGTAATTTAGTCTCTAAGCTTGAATCTATATTGGCTTTTAAAACTTGCTCTGTTCTATTAAAATCCATATACTTTTTATCAAAGTCTAGGAACTCCTCTTTTTGAGGCTCTTCAACTATAGAGAAGATAAAATTACCATCTATTTTTGTTCCAGCAAGATTATATTCTTTGATACCTTCTATAAATGGTTCAATGATTATTTCATTGTCAAATTCAAATGCTACATCAAGGGCATATTCTAATTGATCTTGTGATTTTACAATAGATACACCAATACTACTTCCAAGTCTGCTTGGTTTGATAATTACTGGGTAGTTGTCGACTTTGATCTCATCTCCAAATTGGTAGTGAGTATAGTCAATAGTTTTAACACCAATAGTATTAGCATACATTTTTGTAAGGTATTTATTACAGCTTACACTACATGCTTCAATTCTTGGTCCTATAAATGGGATATTAAAGAAGTTAAACATACCAGCAAGTACACCATCCTCACCATCACCACCATGAGTTAGGTTAAGTACTGTATCAACATCTAACTGTTTTGATCCAAATAGAGAAGACTTTGTAAATCCACCTTGGGTGATCTGTAGCTTGTCACATTTTTTATACTCACCACTACTAAATATCTTTGATTTTATTATCTCTGTAGGTATATGGTAGAACTCTCTATTTTGATCTACAAAGATATATACAAGTTTGTTTTTTAATACTTTTTTCATAGCAATTGAACTAACGATACTTATTTCATGCTCAAAGCTCTTACTTCCAAATACAATCCCTAGAGTCATTTACTATTCCTACTTTTGTAATTTTTTTAAAGCTTCTTTTACAAGATCGCTTGTTAATGTAGCACTACAACCATTTAATGCTTTTGTGATGATGTCTTTTTTAAACCCAAGTGATTCTAAAGCCATAGCTGCCTCTTGCTTATTTGCTCCAAGAGAAGGTGTGTCTCCATCTTCTCCATCAACAATGAAACCACTTAATTCTACGAGAATTCTACTAGCACTTTTAGGCCCAATTCCTGGAACTCTTTTTAACATGTCTACATTTTTTTCATTTACTACTTGTGAAAATGTTGTTGGTGTAAATGTACTACAAATAGCAAGTGCTACTTTTGGTCCTACTCCATTGATTTTAATAAGAGTATCGAACATTTTTTGTTCATTGATATCTATAAATCCATATAAAGATGAAGAGTCCTCTTTGATAATATGTGTAGTGATAATTTTTACTTTTTTTTCTGTAACTGCAGAACTACCATGAATCGAAGTGAATACTTGATATATGATTCCATTTACATTTACATGTAAGTATGTAGGCTCTTTTTTCTCTACTATACCTTCTAATCCAACTATCATCTACAACCTTTATATCTTTTAAATAGGGTAGATTATACTAAAAGATTACTTTATTTTAGTGCATGTTTTATTAGACCACTCCTACTAAAATTTATACTATAAAAGAAACTTTATCTCCAGAGTTAATTAATAAATATAGATTTAATTTAAGTAAATTTTTTATAGCCTATTAAAAAATTTGAGGAAAACAGATGGGTAAAGAAGCAACAAAAAGTCTTATGCAACTTCAAATGGATGAGTTAAAAGAGACACATGGAGTTACTGCTGAAGAGGAAATAGAAGTTGATCAAAGTGGTATGGAGAAAGATAGAGAGATAGCAGAACTTTATGCTGATCTTGCAGAGTATAAACTTGATTTAAAATGTTTTGAGGATGAGTTGCATCTTGTAAAAAACAATAGTGTAAAAGATATTTTAAATGTGCTAGAAGAGTATAAACTTGATAGTCGTAACTATAATGATGATCTAATGAGTGTTTTAGACTACAGTGTAAAGCAGAAAATTCAAGAGGATAGTAGTTATAGTATTGTCTCATTAGATTTAATTGAGGGTGAAAAATATAATAATGCTATAGAAAAACTTATAGAGAGAAATACTTTAGAAGTAATAGAAAAAGAGATAAAAGAGATCTTTATCAAAAGATGGAATATGCTTATAGAGATTAAGAAAGAGCATATTAAAGAGGAAACAGCAGAGATAAAAGTACGTGGTTTAAAACCTTATTATGCTCAAAGAATTTATAACCGATATCATGGTTTAGAGAATTAGTGGATTAATTCTCTAATAACCTCAGTAGCATAGCTTCCTTTTGGAAGTGTGAAGCTAAGTTCAAAGTGGTTTTTCTCCTCTTTATACTCACTTGTAAAGTCTGTAGGGAATATCCATGCAAATCTTCTTGTACCATCTAAAAATTCAGTTTTTTGGATAAGTTCTTCTTCAAATTTTAAAGCAGTTGCTTCAGGTTTTTTACTTTTTTTACCAGTTAAAAGTCCTGTAGGAACTCTATCTCTTAAGTTGAATTTTTCAGATTCACTCATCAGATCTTCAGCACAAAAAATTCTACCAAAAGGGTAATGACTCATAAGTTCACCTTGCATTATTTTAAATGGATGAGCTTGCTTTTTCATCTGTTGAAGCTCTTCAAGAGGAATATCAAGCATACCTTGAAGCTCTTTTGGTTCAAAACTATTGATAAGCTTACTGATCTCTATTCTTCTACTTAGCCAGTTATTAAAGCCAAAACTTTGATAAGCATTTAAGTACATTTGTTTCAGTTTTCTATTTTTTTCTTTTAGAGTTCCTTGGATGATTTGTTCACCTTTTTTATAGTTATCTCCATCAATTCCAAATCTTTGAAAACCAAAATAGTTTGCAATACCATGAGTGGCTATTTGAGCTAAAACAGCTTCAAGTTTTACAGCATCTTGATTAAAAACTCTTTTTAATCTAATAAAAAAGTTATTCCCTTTTAAATGACCTATTTTTATTTTATTGTTATGGTATGTTGTCTCAAGAATTTTAATTTGAGGATGTTCAAATGTTTTTAATTTCTCCTCAAACTTTTTGTGAATAGAGATAGATTGGATTGTCATAGCATTTTTGTCTTTTAAGCCTGCATATCCTATATCTCTAGATCTACACCCTACAAAGTTTGCAAAAATATCTAGTGCATCCCAAGTTGTAAGATCTTTTTTTCTAAATTTGATGATGAGGTGTTCACCTTCACCACTAAAGTCATAAAGTGGAATTTCTGTTACAACAAAATCCTCTTTAGATTGTTTAAAATGTACATCGATTGTACTGTGTGTTAGATAATGTTGATTATTCAAAATGGTGTTCCTTACATTTATGTCTATATTTACCATCAGTTGCTTTAGCAAATATATTTAGTTTTATATTGTGTTTTGATGCGATATCTCTTATTTGTGGTATATACTTTTTATTGAAAGCAAAAAGGAGTTCATATTCCTCGCCACTACAGCCAATTTCTTTTGTAAGAGGAGTGATAAATTCAAATCCAATTTTATTGATTTTACTTAATCTTTGAAGCTCAAATGATAGTCCATCTGAAATATCCATAGCACTATTAATATATGATGATACTTCATAGAAAAATTCAGGATGAAGCTTAGGAGTAATAAACTTAGACTTCTTAGATATTTTTTCGCCTCTTTGTAAAGAATCTAAGTCTTTTTTTACACTACCTAACTCTTGTGTATAGCACAACATGTCTCCATATTGAATACCACTTCGATAGACTGGATTATTTGTTGTAGAGATGATAGTGATAGAGATATCAAGTTTATTATTTGAAATAGTATCACCACCAATAATTTCTAGATTAAATTGTTTTGCAATTTGTATAAATCCAGAAGCTAATTCTTTAAGCTCTTTTTTTTCAAACTCTTTTGGAATAGCAACAGTAAGAAGTGCATATTTAGGTTTAGCATTCATAGCAATTGCATCACTAATATTAACAAGCATAGCTTTTGCTGCAATTTGTTTTAAACTCATCCATTCCCTTTTAAAATGAACATTTTCAAAAAATGCATCAGCACTATATACTAGTTTTTCTCCATCAATTTTATTGATTACGGCACCATCATCACCAATGATAGAATTTTTCTTAAATTGTTTGATAAAATAATTTTCTTTGTTGTACATAAAGGAGATTGTATCTAATTTTGGATATTATCTAACTAATAAATAAAGAAAGGTTTTAATAATGATAAACAAAGTTTGTGTAGACTTATTTAGATTTAACAAAAACACAGATTACTTACCCTATTACACGAAATATATTTTAGATTATAAAAGTGAAGATAAGGTATCAACACTTTTAGATTCTATGAATAAAATTCAAGCATTTGGTTGTGAAAATATTGAGAATTGTTATATAAAAATTAATAACTTATACCTTCACTCTTCTGAAAATCTACAAGATGTTATCGCTGAAGTTGGAACTGATTTAATAATTGAACCAATTTCAACAAAAAGAGCAGTACATGACCTAGTGATTGACACAAGTGATTATAGTGATAAACTTTCTAAGTTAGATAAGTTTTTAACACCTGAAGATATTCAACATTATGTGGGTCAATATCTATTAGAGTATTATGCTTCTAATAGTCTAAGCTTTAATAGTGACTATATTGGAGACCATGTATTACTTATAGCATCAGATTTGATTGAAAAAAATCCTGATAGTAAAGATGAGATATTAGAAATCTTAAATGATGAAAATACAGGTGCTGTATACCATACAGCTTTAGATAACAGAATTTTTCAATATTGTTCTTCAAAACAAGAAAAGCTTAAAAGTCTTATTGAATCAAAAATTATTAATAGTCAGATTATAAATAGTGATGATATTACAGTTAGCCAAGAATTTAGAGGTTTCAATATCGCTTCTTATGATGGTGTTGTAAAAAATGATACGATTAAAAACTTAATAGAAAAATCAAATGCTACATATATAAACTGTATATCCAAAAATGACGACTTAGCACTGCAAGCATTAGAGTTAAATAAAACATTTACTTATCAAATTGCTGGAAATATTTTATTAGAAGCAAAAGATAGAAATGCTGATTTTATTGTAGTACCAGCTGAGTGCTTAGCTATTTTTGATGGGAAGCAACAAGAGATAGAAAAAGCTGTAGGAAGAGATATTAATCTTTCTGTAGTAACTACTGAACAATTTATTCAACTTCTTAATAATGAAAAAGATATTAAAACTTTAGGTTTTGATAAACACACTACCCCAATTACTTTCCTTTAACCCCTTTTATCATTGCATCAAAAAGTAACAGTATTAAAAACTATACTGTTACTTTTTGTATTTTAAACTACTTATATAAATTTTTTTTATAGAATCAGGGATATATGTATAAATTATGTAAGTTTTATAAAGGAAGATAGAGATGGGTATTCCAATTCACAAATATGATGTTGTTATAGTAGGAGCAGGACTTGCAGGTTGTTCTGCAGCTAGAGAAGCTGCGCATGCTGGTTTAAGTGTATGTGTTTTAACTAAACTTCATCCTTTAAGATCACACTCAGGAGCTGCACAAGGTGGTATTAATGCTGCACTAAGTGATGAAGATACTGTTGAATTACATGAGTTTGACACTGTAAAAGGTAGTGATTACTTAGGTGATCAAGATGCTATTGAATTAATGTGTAAAGAAGCACCAGAGACAATTAGATGGGCTGAAAGAATGGGAACTGTTTTCTCAAGAAATGATGAAGGGAAAATTGCACAAAGACCATTTGGTGGTCAAAGTAAACCTAGAGCTTGTTATGCAAAAGATAGAACAGGTATTGCATTACTTCAAGCAGTATATGAACAAGCACACAGAGATGGTGTTGATTTCAAAGATGAATATTATGTATCAGATATACTTTATGAAGATGGAAAAGTAAATGGAGTATTTGCTTATAACTTAGTAGATTCTAAGCCAGAGATCTATAATGCAAGAGCAGTATTATTTGCAACTGGTGGATATGGTAGAGCATTTAAAATTAATTCAAATGCACATGCAAATACTGGAGATGCACTTTCAATTGTTGCTAGAAAAGGACTTCCATTAGAAGATATGGAGTTTGTACAGTTCCATCCAACAGGAATTGCTGGTAGTGGTGTACTTATTTCAGAAGCAGCAAGAGGTGAGGGTGGTATTTTATATAACTCACTAGGTGAAAGATTTATGGAGAAATATGCTCCAAATAAACTTGAATTAGCTTCTAGAGATGTTGTATCAAGAGCAATTACTCAAGAGATTTTAGAAGGTAGAGGTTGTGGTGAAAATAAAGATCATGTTATGATTGATCTTACACACCTTGGAGCTGAAATTATCAATACAAGATTACCAGAATTAAGAGACTTAGCTATTACATTCTTAGGTCAAGATATGATCGAAGAACCTATCTCAATTGCTGCGACTGCACACTATTCAATGGGTGGAATTCCATGTGATGTTGATGGTCATGTAAGAAAAAATACTACAGAATTAGTTGAAGGTTTTTATGCAGCTGGTGAGTGTGCATGTGTATCAGTTCACGGAGCAAATAGACTTGGAGCAAACTCTGTACTTGAAGCACTATTCTTTGGAAGACATGTAGGTCAATCAATTGTAAATGACGTTAAAGAGGGTATTCCATTTAAAGATGCTTCAGTAGATTGTGTTAAAGGAGCAGTTGATGAGCTTGAAAACCTAAGAACTTCTACAGGAAGTGAAAAGGTTCCAGCTTTGAGAGATGAACTACAACAATCAATGACAGATAATGCAGGTGTATTTAGAACAAAAGAATCTCTTGAGAGACAACTAAAAATCATTAAAAGTTTAAGAGAAAGATTTAAAGATGTAAGAATTGATGATGCATCAAAAATTTATAATACAGACCTTCAAGAAGCAGTTGAGTTTGGTCATATATTAGACTTCTCTGCATTTATTGTTGATGGTGCTTTACATAGAGAAGAAAGTCGCGGTGCACACTACAGAGAAGACTTCCCTCAAAGAGATGATGGAA
This sequence comes from uncultured Arcobacteraceae bacterium, assembly GCA_965659435.1. Classification (GTDB taxonomy): domain Bacteria; phylum Campylobacterota; class Campylobacteria; order Campylobacterales; family Arcobacteraceae; genus JADHTT01. The sequence goes on along the minus strand of CBFHVJ010000021.1, from coordinate 4,384 downwards.
AATTCTTAAAGCATACTATGGCTTATATGGATAATAACGGCGATATTACTACAGAGTATATGGATGTAGTTTTAGGTAAATTTGAACCACAAGAAAGAACATACTAAGGAGAGATGATGGAGACTAAGCAATTAACGTTTAAAGTTTTTAGATTTAACAAAGAGACAGATTATCTTCCTTACTATGATACGATTCATATGGAAGTTAGTCAAGACGAACTAGTACTTGATGTGATGAATAGAATCAAGTGGGAACATGATGGAAGTTTTTCATATAGAAGATCATGTAGACATGGTATTTGTGGTTCGTGTGCTGTAAAAGTAAACGGAAAAGCAACACTAGCTTGTAAAGATAGAGTATTTGACAAAGTAGATATTTTTGGAAATGAATTAACTATTGAACCTCAAGATATTAGATTAGCATACAAAGATATGGTTATTTCAAAAGAATCATTCTGGGAAAAATATGATGCAGTTAAACCATATTTAATCACAGATATTGATGAACATCCAACTTCTGAAAATATTGTATCTATTGAAGAAAATGAAAAGATAGATGAAGCAGATTATTGTATTCAGTGTGGTAACTGTTATTACTCTTGTCCTGCTGTACAAGTAAATCCAGATTACCTAGGACCTGCTGCACTTACGAAAGCATGGAGATTTAATGCTGATATCAGAGATGATGCACATGGTGAAAGAATCGATTCAGTAAATCAGCTTGGATCTGGTATTTGGGATTGTGTAAAATGTTATGAGTGTGCTGAAGCTTGTCCAAAAGAGATCAGTCCAATTGATAAGATTACAAAATTACATAATCAAGTATTTGAATTAGAAAAAGCAAATAATGATGTTGCTGTAAGACATGCTGTTGGATTTAAATGGTCAATTAGAAAGCATGGTATTTTAGATGAGGGTGAACTTGTAAGATACTCTGAGGGTAATATTGGCGTTATGAAACATATCCCAGAAGCGATTGCAATGTTCAAAAAAGGTAAGATTGTTATGCCTTGGAATATGCCAAAGTCTAAAAATTTAGATGAGATTAAGAAGCTTGTTGAGATATCTTCAACGGCTAAATTTTAGGAGTAAATGATGGAAAAATTAAAATATGCTTTATATACAGGGTGTACTGCTAGAGAATCAACTCCTGAGCTTTTAAAATCTACTATGGCAATTGCTGATAAATTAGGTATTGAATTAGTTTTATTAGATGAAGCCTCATGTTGTGGAGCAAGTCATCTGCAAGATTTTGATGATATGTTATCGTTAGTTTTAAATGCTAGAAATATCTGTTATGCTGAAAAGCTAGGACTTGATATGGTGACTATTTGTAATACATGTCAACTAAATACATCTTTAACAAAAGATAGATTAGATAATGATCCAGTATTAAAAGCAAAAGTAAATGAAAAACTTGCAGAGGTTGGGCTAGAGTATAAAGGTACTAGTATAGTGAAGCATTTCTTATATGCACTACAAGATGATTATGGTTACGATAAAATTGCTGCACAAGTTACTCACCCAATGAATGATATCAATATTGCATCATTCTATGGATGTCATAATATTAGACCAAGTCACTTACAAAATAAAGTAAATGGTGGTGAGAGTTCTTATAATCCAACTTCATTAGATAATCTTGTAGAAGCTCTTGGTGGTAATGCAGTTGATTATGAATCAAAAAATAAATGTTGCGGATTCCATGTAGAGTTACAAAATCCAGAAACAGCAAATAGATTAAGTGGTATAGCTATGACTGATGCAATGGATAATAATGCAGATGTAATGGTAACACCATGTCCTTTATGTCATTTAAGAATGGATGTACAACAACATGGTATATCTAAAGAGATTGGTAGAGAGATTAATATGCCAGTTTTACACCTTCCTCAAATGGTAGGTATTGCATTAGGTATTGAAGCTACAGAGCTTGGATTACAACATAATGTATCTCCGATTACAATTGGTGAATAGTTCACCTTTTGTAATTAATACTCTTCTTTAAGATATTTAATAATATCCAATAGAAGAAGCTTCTGCTTCTTTTTTATTTGTGGTAGATCATCTATATCAAAAAACTTTACTTCTGTATTTTCCCATGAAAGATATTGTCTATAAAGCTCTCCATCTTGATCAAAATAGTGATCGATATTTTTTATATTAGAACTATCAACAAGGTATATTCCTATAAACTTGTCTGGGTTATCTTGAAAGAAATATTTTCCAAATAGATCGATATCTACGGTTATCCCTGATTCTTCTTTAAATTCTCTTTGTGCAGTTCTTTTAGCAGTAATGTCTTTAAGTTCTTGACCACCTTTTAGTAGTCCCCATTTTTGTTTACTATTTATTGATTTACATAGTAATAGAGATATTTTATTATTTTCTTTTTTATAAAGTGCTAGTCCATATGCTTTTATTTTATTCATCTAAATAAGATCTTTTCTTTTACGATATAGTCTATATGTAAAGGCAAATAATACTACAAGTGGTAGAACTAATGATAATTCAGGTATCACTACTGCTCCAGAAGAGAGTTTATTTAAGAAAAATAATATTCCCCAGAAACCTAAAGTAAGTGCTATAGATAAAGCTGTAAATTTATTAATTTGGAAAAATCTATTACTAATACTACTATATAAAAAAATAATAATTATAGTTGGAATTACAAAAAATGGTACTAAGATATTATAGTAAAGTGTATTTCTAATGACAGAAGTATTAAGTTCTTGTTTTGTTAAAAGAACATAAGCTTGCAGTGCATCAACAATAGAATAGTTTACTTTTGTACTATATACATTATCTAAGATCTTTGGTTTAAATCCCTCTAATGTATAAAGAAACTTTTCATATTTTACATTTAATTTACTACTATTCCAATCAATCTTTTCTGGCTTTTTAATAATCTTTGCATCTATTGCATACCATTTGTCATTTTGGAAATAAGCAGCTCTGGCTGTAGTTGTTTCTACTAAGTCACCATTTTTAACCAAATATATATTGATCCCCTCAGCTCTTTTTTCAAGTGGATATAGCTTTTTAAAATATACAAAATAATCGTTGTATTTTAAGAAAATATTCTCTTTTGTATTTGTGAAGTATTGCCCTTCTAAAATCTTCTTTTTTTGTTGTTCTGAATATGCAAAGGGTGATGATTGAATAGCTAAAAGTACAGCTATAATAGCTAGGGTGATATATATAATAGGTTTTATAATTTGTTCTTTTGTCACCCCTACAGAGTATAAAGCTACAAATTCATTTGTTTTAACTAGATTAATTAAAAGTACAATCCATCCAAATACAAGAGATAAAGGAAGTACAATTGAAAGTGTAAAGAATCCATTATAAAGTACATACAGAAGTTGTAAGTTTGCAGATTGTGGTAACTCTTTTATATTTTGTAAAAGGTCCATACCTACAAAGAAGATCTCTAGAGAGAAAAGAACAATAAGGAAAAACTTTAAATATTTAGTCAATAAATATTTTGTAACGATATTCATTTAATCTCTTACTATTTTAGTGTTAATGTATATTTTGATTTAATTTGTGTTAAATCATCAGTTTGCTTGATAGCTTCAATAGCTTTTATTGTATGAGATATTATATCTGGTAAAGTATTTAATTCATCTTTTGAAAAGTTTGATAAAACATAGTTTGGTACGTCACTTTTATTTTCAGGTTTACCTACACCAATTCTTACTCTAATGTAATCTTTTCCTATATGAGAATCAATTGACCGAAGACCATTGTGACCACCATGTCCTCCACCAATTTTAAATTTAACTACACCAAATTCTAGATCTATATCATCGTGTATTACTATAATATTATCATTGGGAATATCATAATAATCTGCGATTGCAATAATAGACTCACCAGATAGATTCATAAATGTTTGAGGTTTAACATAAAGGGAATTTAGTGATTTTAGTGTTTGTGATTTAAATTTCGGATTGTTTATATTTGAAGTGTTAGCAAGACCTCTAGTTATCTCATCGATAACTAGAAAACCTATGTTGTGTCTTGTTAGGGAATATTTTTCACCAGGGTTCCCAAGTCCTGCTACTAAATACATTTAGTACTACTTAGACTTAATTACACCAACGATTGGAACTCTTGGGTCTAAGAAACACTGAACGTTTGCTGGCATTTCAATATCTCTAATTAAAACATTGTCACCAGTATCTAGATCATCAATTTCCATATGGAATGCTTGTGGTAAATCTTTGTACTCAGCTTTAACTTGAACTCTCTTCTTATGGAAAACAAATAAACCTTTGTTTTTAAGACCTTTTGGAGTTCCTGCAACTGTAACTGGCACATAGTAAGTAGCCTTAACACCATCTTGAACGATCATTAAATCAACATGAAGTAATGCTCCT
>CBFHVJ010000020.1:0-15792 GCA_965659435.1 uncultured Arcobacteraceae bacterium | reverse complement strand
ATAGAAAAACAACTCGCAGGGAAATACTACCGTTTTCAAAATCAAGATGATGTAATAGCTATATTTATAGCACTTGGTAGATTGAAAAAAGAGATAAGTTTAAATGAACTATTTTTACAAGAGTACAATAAAGAACAAAATATCATTAACTCTATACATCATCTTATAAATACTATTTATACAAAATATGAATACAGTTCTAAAGGCTACAGCTTTCTTATAGGAAATAGTACTACAAAAAACTCTCCACTTAAAAGATGGAATATGTATCTAAGATGGATGGTTCGTTTTGATAATCTTGATTTAGGACTTTGGAAAGGTGTAGATAAAAAAGATCTATTACTTCCTCTTGATACACATACCTTTAAAGTGAGCCAAAAGTTGGGACTGTTAAATAGAAAAACTTATGATATGAAGTCTGTGCAGTTAATAACAAATAAATTAAAAGAGTTTGATCAAAATGATCCTATAAAGTATGATTTTGCATTGTATAGAATAGGGCAAGAGAAAATACTCTTACCCTAGCATTTTAATATTTATTTATTTTTCGTCCCACAAGAACCACCACATCCACCTTCTTTTGATGAACATGATTTACCTTTTTTTGTTGAGCAAGCTCCGCCACATCCTTTGTTTTTAGAGTGTGAGTTTTTTGAATATGTAATAACTTCAGTTAAAAATTGAGAGATTTTATTTAACTCTTCTTTTGTCACTACACCTTTTTGTGATGGCATAAGACCAAATCTTTTTACACTATTACATATAGCTTTATCCATTGTAGGGTTCATTACAAAATCATTGATATGATTTTTAATCTCTTCAGATGTTTTAAAGTGACCATCTAGATGAAAAAGTACATTTCCAATAGGAGGAGCTATTTGTTTTTTAGCCTCTTCAAAAGATGTAGGCTGATTAATAGAGTGACATGATGTACACTTTTGTTCAAAAAGTTCTTTACCAGATGAAGCAAAAAGTGAGATCGATAGCATTGATAATAATAAAAGTTTTTTCATTTTATGATTCTTTGTTTTTTAAAATTATAAACTACAAACTTTAATGATAAATTAATCACTTAAAAATACTCTATAATTATAAGCAATACTTAGATATAATCACTGACTTTTAAAATAAAATTGAAATTGAAATCATTTCTTCAAGGGATAAAAATGTCAGAACAAAACTCATGTAAAAAAATACTTATTACTACTCCAATCTACTATGTAAACGATGTAGCACATATTGGTCATGCATATACAACTATTATTGGTGATATGTTAGCTAGATACTCTAGATTAGTTGGATACGATACTTTCTTTTTAACAGGAACTGATGAGCATGGTCAAAAGATCGCTCAAAGTGCAGAACAAAGAGGAAAAACTCCAAAAGAGTATGCAGATGAAGTAAGCGGTAAGTTTAAAGCTTTATGGGATGATTTTGATATCTCTTATGATAAGTTTATTAGAACTACAGATGAAGATCACAAAATTGGTGTTCAAAAAGCCTTTCAAAAGATGTTTGATAAAGGTGATATCTATAAAGGAAACTATGAAGGAAACTACTGTGTAAGTTGTGAAACTTTCTTTACTGAAAATCAGCTAATCGATGGAGAAGGGTGTCCAGATTGTGGTAAGCCTACAACTATTGTAAAAGAGGAAAGTTATTTCTTTAGATTATCAAACTATGAAGATAAATTATTAAAGCTTTATGAAGAGAATCCAGAGTTTATTTTACCAAAGTCAAAAGCAAAAGAGATTGTAAACTTTGTAGCTGGAGGATTAAACGATCTTTCTATTTCACGAACATCATTTGACTGGGGTGTAAAACTACCTGAAAATATGAATGAACCAGATCATGTTATGTATGTTTGGATGGATGCACTTATGAACTATGTGACAGCTCTAGGATATGGAAATGCAGAAGAAAATATGCAGTTCTGGCCAGGTAAAGTTCATTTAGTAGGGAAAGATATTTTAAGATTCCATGCTATTTTCTGGCCTGCATTCTTAATGTCTTTAGAATTACCATTACCAGATCATGTTGCAGCACATGGATGGTGGACAAGAGATGGTGAAAAGATGTCTAAATCTAAAGGAAATGTAGTTGATCCAAAAGAGATTGCAGATGCCTATGGCTTAGATTCATTTAGATACTTTATGCTTAGAGAAGTTCCATTTGGTCAAGATGGTGACTTCTCTCAAAGAGCTTTAATGGATAGAATCAACTCAGACCTAGGAAATGATTTAGGAAACCTACTAAATAGAATCCAAGGTATGAGTGGTAAATACTTTGATTTTAAAGTAACTTCTAAAGATGTTGTTAAATACCATCAAAAAGAGTTAGATGAAGTAAATGCTATTTTAGAAAATATAGAAGATTATATTTACAATATGCAAATCAATAGATACCTTGAAGATATCTGGAAAGTATTAACAATTGCAAATAAAGCGATTGGTGATTACGAACCATGGGCTATGATGAAAGATGGTAGAGAAGAGGAAGCTATGGCTTTAGTAGCTCTTATTACAAATATCATGGCTAAAGTATCTATCTTATTAGAAAGTGTTATGCCAGAAAAAATTGCACAAATAGCTAAATCAATTGGATTTGAAGTAAATACTGATTCTTATAATTCTTTACTAAAAGGAAATAATTTACTTGATGATACAACTATCACTAAAATAGATGCATTATTCCCTAGAATTGAAGAAGAATTACTTGTAACAGCAGATGTACAAAAAGCTGAAGAAACTGTAGAAAAGCCAAGAAAAGAAGCTGATAAAAAAGAGTCTACAATTGAAGAAGATAATATCGTAACAATTGATCAGTTTTTTGAAACAACATTAAGAGTTGGTACTATTGTAGAAGCAGTTGAAGTACCAAAATCTAAAAAGCTTTTAAAACTTCAAGTAGATGTAGGTGAAGAGCACAATAGACAGATCTTAGCAGGTATCAAAGAGTTTTATTCTGCTGAAGAATTAGTAGGTACACAAGCTTGTGTAGTTGCAAACTTAAAACCAGCAAAACTAATGGGTATGCTAAGTGAAGGTATGCTTTTAGCTGCTAAAGATGAAAATGGATTAAGCTTAATTCGACCAGAAAAGCCAAAAACTAGTGGTACTAAAATTTCTTAATAAGTACAGTTTGTGCAAATAAGAACACTCTGTGATATAGTCAATGGTGAGTTGTTAAATTCACCATCTATATCATTTATTACTCAAATACATACTACATCTTCAAAAATAAATGATGGTGATCTTTTTATCTCGAATAATTTAGAACAGATAAAAAAAGCCTTAGATAACGGTGCCTTTGCTGTTATATTTGATGAAGAAAATTTAAAAAATGATTTATTACAACTTGACACTGAAATTGCTTGGATTCAAGTTGATTGTATTGAAAAATCACTTTTTAAACTTTCACGATTTTTATTAAGCACAAAAGAGGTGAAAAGTTACTCTTGTGATGATGTATTTTTTGAGTTTATGAATAAATTAATTACAAATAAAAAATATTTGAACCTTTTAACTAATGATATTTTTCAAGACTTTCAAGTTTTAAAAGACTTAGATGAAGAAAAATATTTAATTTCAAGTGATTTAGTTTATTTGAAAAAAATACAGCCTTTAGCTGTAGAAATAGATATTACAAAAAAGAGAGTTGAGAATATTACTATTAAATCTATATTTAGAAGTAGTTTTTCATTTTCTGGATATATGTTTCAAAATATCAAATTACCATATCTTTATATTGATTATTTTCTTTCATTGATTGAGTTTATTGGACAAAATAAAACTCTTCAAACCTCTATAGATATTACTCTATTAAAAAATGTTGAATTACTTTCTCCTGTTTTTATAGATAAGGTATTTGATGTAGTTGATTTTGGAAAATCAAATAAGTTTATAATTGCAAATAATAATAGGACAGTTTATAGTGAACAAATTGCATATATTAAAGAATATTATAAATTTGGAGAGTTGTTAATAATAGAAAACTTTAAAGACGATGAAGATCTTTTAGATCAAATTAAAAATAAAAACTATAATGCTTTATATGTTCTAGGAAAGAGTAAAGTGGAGGTTATACAGTTGTTAAAGGATTCAAAAAAGATACAAAGAGACCTATTTATTTAGCTCTCTTTGTTAGTGTTTGCCAATTTTCTTTTGGCCTTCATCTTTGCGCTTGCAAGTTTTCTCATATCTTCAGTAGTATCTAATTCATCCATGATCTCTAGACCTAGTAGTGTTTCAAGACAATCTTCAAGTGTTGCAATACCTTCTGTTTGATCATAGTTATCAGTTACAACAATCATATGACCTTTATTTTTTGTAAAAGTTGTTAATGCTTTTGATACAGGAATATTTTCATTAACACTATCAACATCAACCATAATAGATTCAATAGTTACATTGGCATCTCTAATTGCATGTTTGAAAAGTTTTTTTGTAAGAACCATACCTACAATATCATCGATATCTTTATCATATACAGGAACTCTTGAAAATTTGTATGTTCTTTTGTCTTCAAGAAGGTCTTTAATAATAGTATCTTTTTGTACAGCAAATACAACACTTCTTGGAGTTAAAATATCTTTTAATTTTACCTCTTTAAGTTTTAGAGTATTTTCAATAATATCAGATTCCATATCATTAATAACACCATCTTCTTCACTTAAAAGTGCACTGTGAATTAGTTCTTCTCTTGTAACTGTTTCATGTTTATCTTTTTTGTTTATTTTTCTCGTTACAAATAGTGTAAAAATCACAATAGGGTATGTGATAAAAATAAATATCTTAATAAGTTTTGCAGCAATTGGAGCAAGTTCTTTCCAGTATAAAGCACCAATAGTTTTTGGAATAATTTCAGCAAAAAATAGAATCATAAAAGTTAAAACAATTGAAGCAACAAGTACTAAACTACTGTCATTATCAAAAACAATTTGTGCTTGAACACCAATTGCAGTAGCACCAAGTGTATTTGCAAAAGTATTTAAGATTAAAATTGAAGATATAGATTTATCAATATCTTTTTTTAGTTTTTTAAGTAATGATCCAGCTTTTGGTTGAGTCTCTTCAAGTACAGATATGTATGAAACGTTAACTGACAGTAGAATCGATTCTAAAATAGAGCATAGAAACGAAATGGCAATTACAACTACAAATAAAAATACTAAATATTCCATAGTATTTTCCTGTTATTTAAGTAGTCAAAAAGGGAGTAGGGGTCCAAGTAGATTTCTCCTGTGATTAAATTTGAAAGATTATATCATAAAAACTAATAAATTGCTCCAAAAGAACTTAGAACTTTCCCATATATAGTAAGCTCTTGTTTAGAAACTACTTGATTTGAATATATATCGTTATCTGAAATAATATCAAATTGACCATCTGATCTTTTTTGTAATCTTTTTACAAGGAGTCCATCAGGAGTATATATAGCATATACACCATCTTTAGAAGGGTCATTTTTAGAAGTATCTACAAAGATAATATCATCATCATTTAATGTTGGCTCCATAGATTCGCCAGTAACATTTATAGCTTCAATATTTTTAATATTTTCTTTTCCACCTAAAAATGGAACAAAATAATCAGGAATATCTAGTTTTTCAAAGCTTTCACTTTCTATATCTGAACCACCACCAGCACTCATGGCTACCCCAGGGTAAAATTTTATCCAGTATTTATCAGTAGTATCTATTAGACTACTTGGATCTTGACCATATAAAAGCCAATTTATTGATATCTTTTTTAATGCACAAAAGTCTAATATCTTATCAAATGGTATTTTCCCTCTATTTTTCATCGAAGCAAAATTGATTTGAGATATATCTAAAGCACTTGCTACATCTTTATCATAAACTTTTCCAGATTTTCCATCTGAACTTAAAATATCTTTTAATTTTTCTATGATTTCCCCAACAATTAGCATGAATATCCTTTCTTTTTTCAAATTATATTGCAAATTGCAATATTTTTCAAGTAAATTAGGAATTTTTATTACAATTTGTCATAAATTTAATAAAAGGTGGCAAAATGACAACAGTTTTTAATGAAATCACAACTAATATAGTAGAAGTATTTACAAAGATTGATGATTTAGTGTATAAGTTCAGTGACAAAGTATTATAAATTATACAATTTATTAACAATTTTAATTTGATAAATATTTAATAAAGGTAACTTTTTATAAAATACCCTATCTTTATTTGTGGATACCACAAAAAATGAGGGATAAATATGGAAATAAATTTAATAGCAGAAGCATTAAAGTTTATGGTACTTGGTATGGGAATTGTTCTTTTATTCCTTACTATCATGATCTTTGCATTAAAGGCTCAGGCTTATTTAATTGCAAGATTCTTACCAGAAAAAAATGATAATGCAGCAGTTAAGACAAAAGAATGGCAACCAGCCAATAACACTTCAAACGATGATGTAACAGCAGCAATAACTGCAGCAATTGTACATCATTCAAAATCAAATAAAAAAGGTTAATAATGTCAAAAAAATATATTGATGTAATGGACACAACATTCAGAGATGGATTCCAATCTGTTTTTGGTGGTCGTGTTTTAATGGATGACTTCTTTCCAGCTGTAGAAGCGGCTAGAGAAGCAGGTATCACTCACTACGAATTTGGTGGTGGAGCAAGATTCCAATCATTATATTTCTATCTTCAAGAAGATGCATTTAAAATGATGGATAAATTTAGATCTATTGTTGGTCCAGATGCAAACCTTCAGACACTTTCTAGGGGTGTTAATACAGTAATGTTAGATACTGGAAGTAGAGAACTAGTTGATATGCATGCAAGAATGTTTGCTAAGCATGGGACAACAACAATTAGAAACTTCGATGCATTAAATGATGTTCAAAATCTTGAATATTCAGCTGCTTGTATTAAAAAGCACGGATTAAAGCATGAAGTAGTAGTAACTATGATGGATTTACCACCAGGATGTGCAGGTGCACATGATGTTGCTTTCTATGAAAAGACTTTAAGAGATATCCTTGATAGTGGTTTACCATTTGATTCTGTATGTTTTAAAGATGCAAGTGGTACAGCTAACCCTACAAAAGTATACGAAACAATTAAAATGGCTAGAAATCTATTAGGTACTGATATGCATATCAGACTTCATACTCATGAAACTGCTGGTGTATCAGTAGCAGCTTATTTAGCAGCTCTTGAAGCTGGTGCAGACGGTATTGATTTAGCTAACTCACCAGTAAGTGGTGGTACATCTCAACCAGATATTTTAACAATGCTTCACGCTACAAAGGGAACTAACTATGACCTTGGTGGATTAGAGATTGATAAAGTTCTAAAATATCAAGAAGAGTTAAAAGGTTGTCTATCTGATTACTTTATTCCACCAGAAGCTACACAAGTTTCTCCACTTATCCCATTCTCACCAATGCCAGGTGGTGCATTAACTGCAAATACGCAAATGATGAGAGATGATAATACTTTAGAAAAATTCCCAGAAGTTATTAACGCAATGCAAGAAGTAGTAGAAAAAGGTGGATATGGTACATCAGTTACTCCAGTTTCACAATTCTACTGGCAACAAGCATATGCAAATGTTATGTTCGGACCATGGAAGCAAATTGCTCCAGGTTATGGAAAAATGGTATTAGGTTACTTTGGTAAAACTCCAGTTGAGCCAGATGCAGATATTGTAAAATTAGCTTCTCAAAAATTAAAGTTAGAACCAACTAGTGAAAACCCACTAGATATTGCTGATAGAGACGTAACTAAATCTATTTCTGCATGGAGAGAAAGATTAGAGATTGAAGGTCTTGAAGTAAATGATGAAAATATCTTTATCGCAGCAGCTTGTCAGGATAAAGGTATTGCATTCTTAAAAGGTGAGTCACCACTAAACCTTAGAAAAATAAGTGACGAAGTAAATAACGAAAATACTAATAATGAAGAAGGAAATGAAATGGCAGATGGAAATTATACAGTAGTAGTTGATGGTAAAAAATTCAGCGTACAAGTAGCACAAGGTGACGTAGATATTCAAGTTGCAGCACCAGCAGCACCAGCAGCGGCAGAAGCAGCAGCTCCAGCGGCGGCACCAGCAGGTGGTACTGATGTAGGTGCATCAGTAAACGGAAATGTATGGAAAATTTTAGTAAATGTTGGTGATAAAGTTGAAAAAGGTCAAGTTATCTCAATTTTAGAAGCTATGAAAATGGAAATCGACATTGAATCACCAGTAAGTGGTACAGTTTCAGCTGTCGCAGTTAAACCAAATGATGCTGTTGAAGAGGGTCAAACAATAGCTACAATTAGCTAATGACTATTGAATAGACAGTTGGAGAAAATTATGAATAAAAAAATAATTGTTTCGATACTATTTACACTTTTAACTGTATTTAGTACGAATCTTTTAGCTGGTGGCACTGCTGCCCCAGCTGAAGCACAAGAACAAACACAAGAGTACGAATCAAAGACTTTAACTCAATTAGTTGGTTCATTTTTTGATAGAACAGGGATTAATGCATTAGTTAATCCAAGTGATGATGTTATGACATCAGAAGCTCATGCTGAAGATGCTAGACCTATGACTCACTTTGAGCAAACATGGGGTAGAATCATTATGTTTATCGTTTGTTTTACACTTTTCTACTTAGCAATTTCAAAGGGATTTGAACCATTATTACTTCTTCCTATTGCGTTTGGTGGATTACTAGCCAATATTCCATTAGCAGGAATTGGTGGTGAAGATGGTATGCTTGGTATTATCTATAATATGGGTATTGCAAATGGATTCTTCCCATTATTAATCTTTATGGGTGTTGGTGCGATGACAGATTTCGGACCACTATTAGCAAATCCTAAAAATGCACTACTTGGTGGTGCAGCACAATTTGGTATCTTCGGATCACTAGTTGGTGCAGTTGCTATTGGATTTAGTTTACAAGATGCATCAGCAATCTCTATTATTGGTGGGGCTGATGGACCTACGTCTATTTTCATTGCAAATGAACTGGCGCCACACTTATTAGGTGCAATTGCAGTATCTGCATATAGTTATATGGCACTTGTTCCAGTTATTCAGCCTCCAATTATGAAGGCTTTAACAACTGAAGCAGAGCGAAAAATGAAAATGCCTCCATTAAGAAAAGTACATAAATTAGAAAAACTTTTCTTACCAATTTTAATTTTAATGATGGCTATTTTAATTTTACCAGAATCTACTCCACTAATTGGAGCATTTGCACTAGGTAACTTTGCTAAGCAATCAGGTGTAGTTGATAGATTAAGTGATACTATGCAAAATTCATTAATTAATATTGTTACAATTTTCTTAGGACTAGGAGTTGGTTCTAAGTTAGCTGCTGATAAATTCTTAGTAGTTGATACTATGGGAATTATGGCTATTGGTCTTATTGCATTTGCAGTAGGAACAGCAGCTGGTGTTATCATGGCGAAAATGATGAACAAATTTAGTTCTAAAGACAATCAGGTTAATCCATTAATTGGAGCAGCTGGAGTATCAGCGGTTCCTATGGCAGCAAGAGTTGTAAGTAAGGTTGGACAAGAGTATGACAAGTCAAATGTACTTCTAATGCACGCAATGGGTCCAAATGTAGCAGGTGTTATTGGTTCAGCTGTTGCCGCGGGTGTATTGTTATCAATCTTTAAATAGTAGGAAAAGTTATAGTTATGTCTGATATTAAAAATTCATTAGGTTTAGAAAATGTAGGTCAGGTTTTTAGAAACCTTGATATAAATACTTTAAGAGATCATGCAGTTGAAAATGAAGGGGCTAGAATCTCTTCAACTGGTGCTTTAATGATCGATACTGGTATTTTTACTGGTAGAAGTCCAAAAGATAAGTATTTTGTAAATGCTGAACCTTCAAATAAATATATTGCTTGGGGTGATGTAAATGCTCCAGTAGATCAAGATATTTATAGTTCACTTTTAGCTACTTCTAAAGAGCAGTTAAACGGTAGAGATCTATATATTACAGATGTTTATTGTGGAAGTAGTTTAGATAGTAGAATCTCTGTAAGATTTATTACAGAGATTGCTTGGCAATCACATTTTGTTCAAAATATGTTTATTGTTCCTTCTAAAGAAGATTTAGAAAGCTTTGAACCAGAATTTACAGTATACAATGCTTGTAAAACTACAAGTACTCAATGGAAAGAGCAAAAATTAAACTCTGAAGTTTATGTTGCATTTAACATTGAAAATAAAGAAGCTGTTATTGGTGGAACTTGGTACGCAGGTGAGATGAAAAAAGGTATTTTCTCTATGATGAACTACCTATTACCACTTGATGGTAAAATGCCAATGCACTGTTCTGCAAATGTTGGAGAAGATGGTGATACAGCATTATTCTTTGGATTATCTGGAACTGGGAAAACAACTTTATCAACAGATCCTCATAGAGCACTAATTGGTGATGATGAGCATGGTTGGGATGATGAAGGTGTATTTAACTTTGAAGGTGGTTGTTACGCAAAGGTAATTGATCTTGATCCTTCTAGTGAGCCTGAGATCTTTGCTGCTATTAAAGAGGGTGCAATTTTAGAAAATGTTGTAGCTGATGATGAGGGTAATGTAGATTATTCTGATTGTAGTAAAACTCAAAATACAAGAGTTTCTTATCCAATCCACCATATTGATAACATTCAACCTGGAAGTCAAGCAGGACATCCTACAAATATTATCTTTTTAAGTGCAGATGCATTTGGTGTATTACCTCCAGTATCTAAACTTACTAAAGAGCAAGCAATGTATTATTTCTTAAGTGGATATACTGCAAAAGTTGCTGGAACTGAGAGAGGTGTTACTGAACCACAAGCTACATTTAGTGCTTGTTTTGGTGAAGCATTCTTACCTTTACATCCTACTGTTTATGCAAAATTACTTGGTGAAAAGATTGATAAGCACAATGTAAATGTGTATTTAGTAAATACTGGATGGACTGGTGGTGCTTATGGTACAGGTAAAAGAATGAGTATTAAAAATACAAGAGCTTGTATCAATGCTATCTTAGATGGTAAGATCAATAATAGTGATTTTGATACATTACCAATCTTTAACTTATCAATTCCAATTACTTTAGATGGTGTTGATACTGAAGTATTAAATCCTAGAAATACTTGGGAAGATAAATCTGCATATGATGCAGCTGCTAAAAATCTAGCATCTATGTATGTAGAGAACTTTAAAAAGTATCTAACTGAAGATAGTGATTTTGACTTTACTGCTGCAGGTCCAGCTGTTTAATATAGTTTAAAATTAGTATTTAAAAGGGGAGGCTATAAAGCTTCCCCTTTTTTATTGATCATATATTAAAAAAATCTTTTATATCAAATACATAATTTTGTATATTTGGAAAACTATGATCTCCCCCATCAACAATAATATGTTTTGAACCTTGAAATTTTTTTACTGCAATTTGATAATCTAATATCTCATCACCTGTTTGTGTTAGAAGTAAGTATTGTGATGGATTAATAGTATTTGTATTAAATTCTTTTAACATCTCTATATGATTGTTATTCCATTCAAAATGACTTAAATCTCCATAGTTAAGGGCTTGTCCTGTCCATTTTGAAAGTGTATCAACTGGATTTGTAGATGGATTGATCAATACAGCTTTTAGATTATACTTTTGAGCTAAGTATATAGAATAGTATCCACCAAGTGAAGAGCCTATAAGATAAATATCTTCATTATATACCTTATAACTTTTGATAAGTTGTTCTAATGTATCAATAGCAAGTTGGGGTACATATGAAAGAGTAGGGGAGATGAAATTATTATCTTTAAATTCTTGTTGTAAAATAGAGGCTTTCATCCCTTTGCCACTACCACCAAAACCATGTATATAGATAATCATCTAATCTCCTTTTACAATATCTATAAGATCTTGAGGTGTATCTAAAATATAGGCAGCATCATTATCTACAAGTTCAATAATCCCTCTAAACCCCCATGCCACACCAACTGCAATCATTCCAGAGTTTTTTGCTGTTTTCATATCTGTAGCTGTATCACCAATAAAATATATATCTTTTGGATTTATACCCATCTTTTTAGCAATTGATATTGCTCCATTAGGTGCTGGTTTTTTAGGTATATCTTCTTTTTGACCAGATACCTCAATAAAATCAATATTTGGCAATAGCTTTTCTACATAAAGTTTTGTAAATTTATCTGGTTTATTAGAAAGAACAGCAAGTGGTATATTTTCATTTTGCAATACTTCTAATAGATCATTGATACCATCATACAGATGTGTACTATTTTGTAGGTTTTGTTCATAGTATTTCTTAAATAGTTCTAATGCTTCTATTAGTTGTTTTTCACTTGCATCATTTGGTAATGCATTTTGTATTAATATCTTTGCACCATCTCCTACAAAATTTTTATAGTCATCTATTGAATGTTGTGGGTGCCCTAACTCTTTTAAAACAAGATTTGCATTTATTGCAATATCTTTAAGGGAGTCAATTAAAGTTCCATCTAGATCAAAAATTACAGCTTTTTTTATCATAATTTATTTCCTTATTATCTTTGTAAGGTATCATAATTTTTATTAAAGAGGTTATTTATATGGATATTTTAAAAGAAAAAAAATTTGATCATCTACGATCTTTAGAAGAGAATCATACAATTAGAGTAGTACTTGTACCTAAAAATGAAGCTGAGATTCCAGAGAGTGTTTGGGTAGATATCAAACAACAACTACCTATAGATGATACATATACATTTGTTGGATCACTTTTAACACAACCTACACAAGATTTTGGTTTTTATAAAGGTGAACTTCTTATAGTGAAAATTATTCAAAAAGATGATAAACTTATGGCAATTTGTGATTGTTCAGTATTAGAATCACAAGTTAAATAATCTAAAAGGATTTATATGAAAATTATATTATTAAAAGTTACAATATTATCAGTTCTATTCTCTGGATGTGCTACATGGGAAGGGATCAAACATGATTCAAATAAAGCTTGGGACACAACTAAAACAGAAACTACAGAAGTGTATAAAGAGACTAAACAAGCTATACATAACGCAACAGCACAATAGTTTTGATTATAAAAAGTCGTTAATCCCTTTAAACATAAAACTATTATCTCCAAATAGATTAGATACCGATTGAGAGACAGGATTTAGATTAAAATTCTTGGGAGTATCAAACTGTATGATCCTTCCATCTTCCATATATGCTATCTTATCACTTAACATTAAAGCCTCTCTTGGACAATGTGTTACAAATATAGCAGTTTTATTATGTGATTTTAGTATCTTTTTTATTTGTTGTATTAGCTTTAATTTTAAAGTTGAATCTATACTTGAAAAGGGCTCATCAAAAAGTATAAGTTCACTCCCTCTTGCAAGAACTCTTGCTATTGCAACTCGCTGCTGCTGGCCACCACTTAGTTGATGTGGATACATATTGCTTTTATCTTGTAAATTCATTAAATCAAGCATCTCATATAATACTTTTGACTGATATTCTTTGGACTCGTCACTTATTCCAAAGCATATATTATTTTCAACATTAATATGAGGAAAAAGTGCATAGTTTTGAAATACAAATCCTACATCTCTATTTTCTGGTGCAATAAAAGTTGAATCATCAAATATCTGTGTATTGTTATATTGAATCGTTCCACTATCAGGTTCTTCAAATCCTGCTATTAAATTAAGTATAGTACTTTTCCCACTTCCACTTAATCCTAAAAGTGAGACTATTTCACCTTTTTGTACTTGAAGATTTATATCTTTAAGAACCTTTTTATTACCAAACGATTTTGATAGGTCTTTTATATTTAACATATCAACTCTCCTTTTTATTACTTATTATTACAGGTATAAAGCATAGTGAAACTATTACTAGTGCATATATAGAACTTTCTTGTACCATTGTATTACTTGCGTATTCATATGTCTTTGTTGAAAGAGTTTCATAATTAAAAGGTCTTAAAACAAGTGTTAAAGGAAGCTCCTTTATGACATCTACAAATACAAGTAAAAAACCAAATAATAGTGTTTTTTTCATCATTGGTAGTTCAACTTTTAATAGTGTTTGCCAATAGTTAAATCCAAGATTTCTTGATGCTTTATTTATATTTATACTTATCTTTTCATAACTTGATTCAGTCATATTAAGCCCCACTGCTAAAAACCTAACAACATAACCAAAAATCATAGCAAATAATGTTCCACTTATAAGTAGATGATCAATATTGAATTTATTTGCTAAGTAGTTATCAAGATCACCAAATAAGCTTAATACCCCTATACCTATAACAACTCCAGGAATTGCATAACCTATGCCTGCTACTTTTGTTAAATATTTTGTGTAGTTATTGTTATGAATACGTACGCTATATGATATAAAAAGTGCTAATAATACTATGATAAAAGCAGAGATAGAAGAAGCCATAAAGCTATTAAATACTACATCATAAAATTCATCATCAATCACTTCACTTGCATATTTTAAAGAGTATATCACTATCCATACAAATGGAATAATAAAACCAAATAATACAGGAATAGATAAAAAGATATATGCAAAAACTTTTTTTATTCCCTTTAGTTCCTCTTTTTTGATCTCTTTTGATATAGCCTCACTTTTATAGCTACTGTTTCCCCTTGAGTATTTCTCAATTGCTAAAAGAACAAATATAATACTCATTGCAATAATACTTAAAACTGCCGAGCTTTTTGGATCATTAAGACCGAACCATGAGCTATAAATTGCAGTACTTAATGTATCAACACCATAATATGAAACAGCTCCATATTCATTTACTACTTCCATTATTACAAGTGAAAGACTTCCTATAATTGCAGGTCGTGAGAGAGGTAATATAACTTTATAGAAAAGTTCTAATTTAGTAGTCCCTAGACTAAGTGCTGGATTTAAAAGTGCAGATGAGCTTTTTAGAAAAGATGATTTAACAATTAAATATATGTATGGATAAAGACTTAAGGCTAAGATAACAGCTACAGAGTTAAAATTAAGTACATCAAAAAAATTTCCCTGAACTAAACCTATATCTTTTAAGAAAATATGAACTGGACCAAAGAAACCTAAAATATCACTATAGATATACCCTAATATATATGTTGGTATTACAAAGGGTAGGGCTAGTAAAAACGAAAATATATTGGCAAACCTAAACTTATAAAAAACTGTTAAGTATGCACTAAGCACACCAAAGATCACAGATAGTATTGAAACAAAAACTATAAGCTTTAGTGTATTTAGTATATATTCTGAAAGTACAGTATTTTTTAGATGATTCAGTGTATCACTTTGTTCACCTAAAGAGTAGATGAATAGTATAATAATAGGAGATACAATAAGCAAAGTAAAAAAACTACTGCTTATTGTATATTTATTTAAATATTTATTCATATTTATATATTTTATTTCCATCCAACATTATTGAATACTTTTACGGCATTTGCATTATTCTTACCAAATGCCTCTAGTGGTGTCTTATCTTCTTTAAATTCACCCCATGATTTTAAAAGATCAGAAGGCTGAACTTTTGGATTTATAGGATATTCATAGTTTGCTTTTGCAAATAGTTCTTGAGCTTTTGGATCAACTAAAAATTCTAGAAATTTAATTGCATTTGCTTTATTTTTACTATTTTTTACAATACCAGCACCAGAGATATTAATATGTGCTCCTCTTTCTCCTACACCTTGATTAGGAAAAAATACACCCATCTTCTTTCCAACCATAACCTCTTTTTGTTTTTTAGAGTTAAGTAGTTTTCCAAC
>CBFHVJ010000019.1:0-15978 GCA_965659435.1 uncultured Arcobacteraceae bacterium | reverse complement strand
CGATTGCATCTTCAGTTAATTGAGATCTAGAAACAAACTCTGGAATATTTTTAAGAGGCTTACCAAGTCTTACTAACTCTTCATTCTCTTTTTCAATATCAGCAATAATAGCTTTATTTTCAGATTCAACAAATTCTGAATCTAAATCTTCATATGAAATTACCGAAGGTTTCATAGCAGCTGCATGCATACCAAGATTCTTTAATAATGCAGTAGTTCTTTCTTTTGCTTCAGGAGCACATGTAGCAGCTAAGATCACACCAACTTTACCGTTAGTATGAACATAACCATTTACTACACCATTATCAGTAGCAATTGTAGCCATTCTTCTAGCAACAATATTTTCACCGATAACTGCAATTTTACCATTTAAGTACTCTTCAAAGTTTGTACCATTAATAGTAGTTGTATTTAACTCTTCAGTAGTTGAACAACCATGTACTTGAACATGAGAAGTTATCTCATCTTTTAATGCAATAAATTCTGCATTTTTAGCAACAAAGTCAGTTTGTGAGTTAATTTCAGTCATAGTAGCTTTAGTGTTATCATCATTAATCATGATTGATACTAAACCTTCTGCAGCAACATTACCACTTTTTTTAGCAGCTTTTGCAAGACCAGATTCTCTTAAGAAAGACATAGCCTTATCAACATCACCATCACACTCATTTAATGCTTTTTTACAATCAAGCATACCTGCACCAGATAGTTCTCTTAGCTCTTTAATTAATTTTGGAGTTGCACCAGCCATAATTATTTTGCCTCCTCAGCTTCACCTTCAGCAACAGCTTCTGCTACTACTTCAGCTTGCTCATCTTCAGATACAGGAGTAACTTCAACTTCTTCACCATTAGCTTCTGCTAATGCTGCTTTACCTTCATTCATAGCTTCTGCCATTTCATTACAGAATAATTGAACAGATCTAATTGCATCATCATTTCCAGGAATTGGGAAATCTACTAAGTCTGGATCACAGTTAGTATCTAATGGAGCGAATACTTTGATTCCTAGTCTTCTAGCTTCTAAGATAGCAATTTTTTCTTTAACAGCATCAATAACAAACATCATGTCTGGCATTTTGTTCATATCTTTGATACCACCAAGGTATGCTTCTAATTTAGCTTCTTTTCTAGTAAGCATTAAAGCTTCTTTTTTAGTAAGAAGATCCATTTGTCCTTCTTCTCTCATCTTTTTGATGATCTCTAACTTTCTGATACCTTTTTTAATTGTATCGTAGTTAGTTAACATACCACCAAGCCATCTGTTGTTAACGTAAGGCATGTTACAAGACTCAGCAGCATTTTTAATTGCATCACTTGCTTGCTTTTTAGTACCAACGAAAATCATTGTTTGACCTTCAGCAGCAGCATCTCTAACTACATTGTACGTAAATCTGAAGTATCTTAACGTCTTTTGTAAATCAATAATATAAATATTTTTTCTTACACCGAAAATGAATTTTTTCATTTTTGGATTCCATCTTCTTGTTTGGTGTCCAAAGTGTACACCACATTCTAATAGGTCTTTCATAGTTACCATAATTGTTCCTTCTTTTTAAGCAATTCGCTTAGATTATTTTTTGGGTTTGTACCTCTGTAGTCATTCACATTTGAATTAAATGCAACCCTTTTAAGAATTACTACATGTGGTTTTCCTATCTCAAAATTAGATCAAGGAACCGGATTATATCCAAAATAAATTATATTTTTCTTTAAGTGATTAGTTTTAGGAGAAGTTGTAGAATCTAAATTAGCTAATTTTCGCTAATTTAGATTCTACATATGACTTAACGTCATTATAGTTTATAGTTTCTTTCCAGTCATTAAAAGCAAGTCCAGCAGCATTTGGATGTCCACCACCTTGTCCTATTTTTCCTGCAAGTTTAGCAACATCGATTTCACCATTTGCTCTTAAACTTGATTTTCCTCTACGGCTTACATCCATAAAAAAGTGATAATCACTATTTTCTTTTAAAAATCTATTTGCAGGAATTGATATATTTCCTAGTGTAAATGTAAGTAAACCTTTGAAACCTTTATAGTTTATAGTCAATTGATCTTTCATATCATCTAACATTTTTACTAAATATTGTGAACTAAGATTATCCATCGTATCATTTTGATTATTTTGCATTAGATAGTTTTTCTTTAGTCTAAAGATATTATCATCAAAATTTATATGACCATTTTCTTCCATAATATATTCTAAAGAATGGGAAATTAAGCTCAATCTATAGTCTCTATTTTGATCTGCAAAAAGAGTATTATTTATCTCTTGAGCACGTGCAACCATACTCATACATACTTTTCCAAATTCAAAATATTGATTGTCTTCAAGCCATATATCAACTGCATTAATTGATTCAATTAAAATATCAAAGTTATCCTCACATAGTGAATTAAATTCTTCATAATTTTTTTGAAAATATTCAAAAGTAATTTTTGTAGCACTTTTTGATGTATCTAAATAATACCAGTCATATTTATCTGCGCAGTTTTTACCTGTACCGTGATGATCTAATAGTTGTAACTTAATATTGCAGTCGTTATTATTTAAAGTGCTTACTAATCTATCTACTTTTTTAGCTTCATCAAGTGATAAATTTAGATCTGAAATAAGAAAAAAAATATCTTTTTCTTGAGAATTTTGAATCTTATTTAAAATAATTTCTAATGATGATTTTACTTCTAAACCATAATTAGCATTATAAAAATTTCCATTTGGATAAATTTTTTTAGATATTAGTTGACAACCATACCCATCTAAATCGGTATGGGATAGATGGAAAAGTTCCATTACATAATATCCTTTAAGGTTAACTCTTCAAGGAAATTATCTATCTTTGTTTGTAAGTTATTTAATAGTGGCCAAATTGTACATCGATTGCTTTTTGCACCCGGACACGAATCCATTGATGGTGAACACTCAAATACTGTAGGAGTTTTCTCTTCAGCAATTGTAGTGATTTCTAATATAGTTAAATTTTCTGGTGATGTATTTATTACAAAACCACCATTTACACCTTTATACGATTTTAAAATCTCTTTTTTTGTAAAAGCTTGTAAAATCTTTGCTAAAAATGATTTAGAGATACCTAATTCTTTTGAAAGAGTATCTACATTTTTTGGTTTATCACTTTTAGAGATAGAAACCAATGATAATAGTGCATATTCACTTTTTTTAGTTAATAACATCTATACCTATCTTCTAAACATCAAGATGTTCAACATCTTTTGCATGCTCTTCGATATAATTTCTTCTTGGTTCTACTTCGTCACCCATAAATAGTGTAAATGTATCTGAAGCTGTTTCAGCATCTTCAATAGTAACTCTAAGAAGTCTTCTATCTTCTGGAATCATTGTAGTTTCCCAAAGTTGTTCAGGATTCATCTCACCAAGACCTTTATATCTTTGGATATAAGCACCCTTTTTAGCAGTTGCTTCAATTGATTCTAATACTTCAATTAAATCATCACCATTAAATAAAGTTAAATCTCTTTCATTTAATTTATTAAATAGATATGTAGCTTCATTAAAGTATGGTGAATTAAACAATTCATCATCGATTAATAATTCTTCTAACCCTTCTGTAGTTTGAACAAAAATATGAATTTTTTCTTCAGTAACAGTTTTACTTAAAATATTATAACCTTTTGTATCAAGGAAATTTTTAATCTCTTCAAATAGATCTGTATATGATAAAGTGATTAAATTTTTACTTTCAATTAGATGTTTTAAAACTTCTACTAATGAATATCTTTTCTCTAGATTTGCAAGCATAGATCTATATACAGATACTATTTTAAACATATCAAGTAGATCATTATATCCCATACCTTCAAATTCAAATTGTTCCAATCCATTTTCAATTAAGAAATTTGATAATGCAGTATCATCTTTTAAATATGTCTCATTTTTACCTTTTTTATATCTATAAAGAGGTGGTTGAGCAATATATAAAAATCCTTTATCGATAATTGGTCTTAAAAATCTAAAGAAGAAAGTTAAAAGAAGTGTTTGAATATGACTACCATCAACATCGGCATCGGTCATAATAATAACTTTATTGTATCTAATTTTTTCTTCGTTAAAATCTTCACCAATTCCACAACCAAGTGCAGTGATAATATTTCTAATTTCATCAGATTTTAAAATTTTATCAAGTCTTGCTTTTTCAACATTTAAAATCTTACCTTTAAGTGGTAAAATTGCTTGGAATACTCTATCTCTACCTTGTTTAGCAGAACCACCAGCAGAATCTCCCTCCACCAGATAAATTTCTGAGATTTCAGGATCTTTAGATTGACAATCTGCAAGTTTTCCAGGAAGTGTTCCCACACTTACTCCTGTTTGTTTTCTTGTTAAATCTCTTGCTTTTTTAGCAGCTTCTCTACCACGAGATGCTGCAAGTGCTTTTTCCATAACATGTTTTGCTTGTGTAGGATTTTCTTCAAAATATTTATTTAAAGTTTCGCTAGTTAATTTCTGACAGATAGGTTTTACATAAGAACTACCCAGTTTAGATTTTGTTTGACCTTCAAATTGTGGTTCTGGTACTTTTACACTTACAACTGCAATTAAACCTTCTCTTACATCATCACCAGTAATTTTTGTATCTTTTTCTCTAGCATTTGCATTTTCTTTTACATATTTAACAATACTTCTTGTAAGCCCAGCTTTGAAACCAGCTTCATGAGTTCCACCATCAATTGTTCTAATATTATTTACAAAAGATTGTGTTCTTTCTTGATAAGAATCATTATAAAGTAATGCAATATCAACTTCAACACCATCTTCAGCTACACTAAAAGATATCGGTTTAGTTATAGATATACCTTTATTTAAATCAGATACAAATTGAGCAATTCCACCTTCAAAATGATAAATTTCTTTTCTTCCATCTCTTTCATCTTTTAATTCTATAGAAATTTTTGGATTTAAATATGCAACTTCTCTAAATCTTTTAGAAAGTGTTTCAAAAGAAAATTCATCTGTTTCAAAAATAGAAGTATCTGGTAAAAATTCTATAGTAGTTCCAGTTTTTTTAGTAGTACCTATTACACTTAGAGGTTCTTTTGGAATACCAGTAGAAAATTCTTGATAGTGAATCTCTCCAGCTCTATGGATTGTCATTTTTAAATCACTTGAAAGTGCATTTACAACTGAAACACCAACACCATGAAGACCACCAGAAACTTTATAAGTATCTTTATCAAATTTACCACCAGCATGAAGTACAGTTAATACAACTGTTGCAGCACTTACTTTTTCAACTGGATGTAAATCAGTAGGGATACCTCTACCATTATCTTCAACTTTTACAGTTTTATTTTTAGTAATAGTAACTTTAATAGTATCACAATGTCCTGCCATAGCTTCATCAATAGAGTTATCAACAACTTCATAAACCATATGATGAAGACCTCTTTCATCAGTTGAACCGATGTACATACCTGGTCTTTTTCTAACTGCTTCAAGTCCTTTAAGGACTTTAATATTTCCTGCTCCGTATTCTGTGCTCATGTAAATCCTTTAAATTACTTTTCTAAAATTATTGGCATTACAATTGTAAAAAATTTATTATCTTCTAAATAGAATGGTAAATTTGATTCATTGAAACCAACTTTTATTTTCTCATTTTTTGTCATACTTAAAAAGTCTAATAGATATTTATTATTTGCAGCAATTACAAAACTATCCTCTAATGGAAGATCTATATCAATTTTTGTTTTTGATTCAGTTTCATCATCTATAGATTCAAAAAGAATTGAATTAGATGAGAATGTTAATCTTAAATTTGGTGATAATGAAGTTACTAATTTAATTGATTCAATTAAAATATCTTTTGATACTTCAATATTATATTTTAATGAATTAGGGATAATTCTTTCATAATCAGGATATTTACCATTGATTAATTTTGTAAAGAATTGTCTATTTTGTGCAGTAATGATTAAATATGTTTCATCATAGCTAATCTCTATATCATCAAAAAATAGTTTTTGAATTTCTATAATAGCTTTTTTAGGGATAATGATTTTAGCTTCACTATTTGTAATATTTTCTAAATGTGATACTGCCAGTCTTCTTGTGTCTGTAGCAACAAAATTTATTTTAGAATTTTTAATATCTATTAATGCTCCATTTAATTCAAACTTAGGATTATTGTTATCAATTGCAGGAGTTATTTTTTTAATAGATTCTATTAGGTGAATTGAACTAATATTTAATTTATTTTCAATTGCGTTTGATGGAAAAGATGGAAATTCATTTGCATCATACATAGGTAATTTGAATTTAGATCTATTTTGTTTAATGGTTAAATGATTATCTAAAACTTCTATTATTAAATTATCATTTTTTAATCTTTTTAAAATACCTAATAAATTTGATCCATTAATTGTAGCTTTTCCATCTATAGATTCTGTGATCTGATCTATTTCTACTTTAAACCCCATTTCTAAGTCTGTAGCTTTGATTGTTAATTTATCATTTAATACTTCTAAGAAAATATGTGAGGTAATATTACTTGCATCTTTTTTTTCTAAAAAAGGTTGCATTGATGTGATTATATTATCAAAGATATTTTTCTCTATGTTAAACTTCATTTTAATCCTTTTATTATTAAGTTATTGTAGTAGATATAGTAGGTCTATGTGAATAAGTGAAAATAGAGTTTCAGAAGTCATTTTATCGAGTTTCTCAATATTGAATAACTAACTGTATTTATTCACAATTATTCACATCTATTTTTAAACTTTATCTGTACTAATCCTTATTTATAATTTTATTTTTAATATTTTCTATTGTTAATTTGAAATTATCATCTGTTTCTATCAATTCATTCGCTTTAGATATATTTTTTGAAACTGATGAATGATCTTTCATACCTAGATGCTTTGCAATTGCAGGCATAGAATTGTGTGTTAATTCTCTTGCTAAGTATATTGTAATTCTTCTACCATTTACAACATTTGATGTTCGTTTTGTAGATTTTAAATCACTTGGTTTAATATTTAATTCACTCGATACTACGTTGATTATGTCTGGTAGTTTAATATTCTCTTTTTTCTCTTTAATATGATCTTTTAATAAACTTTTTACAAAGTTTAAAGTTATCTCTTGACCAAGTAGATTACTACTTGCATTAATTCTAATAATAACACCTTCTATCTCTCTAATAGAACTATCAAGGTGAGTTGCAATAAAGTTAATAATCTCATTACTTAAAATAAAACCATTAAGCTCACTTTTCTTTTTAATAATTGCTATTTTTGTTTCAAGACCAGGTACTTGAACATCAGCAATTAATCCCCATTCAAATCTAGTTTTTAATCTATCAACCAAACTAGGAATTTGTGATGGAAGTCTATCAGATGTCATAATTATCTGTTTATTTGCAGAGTGTAGTTCATTAAAAGTGTGAAAAAACTCTTCTTGAGTTTGTTCTTTATTACTAAAAAATTGTACATCATCGATAAGTAAAACATCACATGACCTGTATTTCTCTCTAAAATGGGGCATTGTGTTGTTTTTTAATGAGAATGTAAAATCATTCATAAACTGTTCACTTGTTATATAAATAACTTTTTTACCTTCATTGATACAATGATTACCTATAGCTTGAATAAGGTGAGTTTTTCCCAGACCAGTACCACCATAGATAAAAAATGGATTGTATTGTTTGGCACCTTTTTTTGCAACTGCTAAAGATGCATTATATGCCATTTGATTTGAACTACCAACAACAAAAGATTCAAAAGTGAATGAGGCATTTAAAATAGAGTTTGTTTTATTTTTTTCATCTTCTTCACTTTTTTTGATCTCTGTTTGAGTTTTTTTTCTTTCACCAACTACACGTATTTCGATATCTGTAGGATTACTTGTAAGTTTTATGATAGTTTTTTTAATAGAGTCTAAAAATTTAGTTTGTATAAATTTAGCAATAAATTTATTTGGAACTTCAAATACAGAACACTCCGCATTAGAGGAGCTTTTTTTGAAATTTAACTGACTAATATATTTATTGTAGTCATTTTCATTTACTTCTAATTTGATTTGTTCTAAAAACTTTTGTGTAGTCAATTTATTTATTACTCTTATATTTATCAATTTTACTCTATTTTATCTAATATTAAATTAGTTATCACTTTATCTTTTAACATATCATAAGATACAATTTAAATAAGTGACGAAATTAGATGTGAATAATGTGAAAATGTGAATAACTTTTAATTTTATGAAGGAAATTATTGGAAGAATACAAAGTTTTGGGGATTGATCCTGGTACAATAAATTGTGGATATGCAATTATTAGTGTGAATAGAAATGGAAAAAAATTAATAGAAGCTGGTCTTATAAAAATTAAATCTAGAGTTTTACAAGAGCAAATAGTAGAGTTAGTTGAGGGATTAGATCTTATTTTTAGTAACCATAATATCAAAGAGGTAGCCATTGAAGATATATTTTTTGCTTTTAATCCTAAATCGGTAATTAAACTAGCTCAATTTAGAGGAGCACTGAGTTTAAAGATACTTCAAGAGTTTGGTAATTTTGCAGAATATACTCCTCTACAAGTAAAAAAAGCTGTTACAGGTAATGGTAAAGCAGGAAAAGAGCAAGTAGCATTTATGGTTAAAAGACTACTTGGTATTAAAAAAGAGATAAAACCTTTAGATATAACAGATGCTATTGCTGTAGCACTTACTCACTGCGGGCATATAAAAATGAACTAATTATATCTTGTGTTAATTGTTCGGGATCTTCAAGTCCAATTGATACTCGGATAAGACCAGGAGTAATACCTAAAAACTTTTTTTCATCATCGCTAAAATCATTGTATATTGTACTAGCCATATGAAGTGCTAATGTTCTACTATCTCCAATATTTGCAGTTAGTGTTAACATGTTAGAATGATCTAAAAATTTAAATGCTTTCTCTTTTGTTTCCATATCTATAGTGATAATAGTTCCACATCCATTTAGATAATCTTTAGTATAAAGAGTATGATCAATATTATTTTCTAATGATGGATGATTTACATTTATACCATTTTCTTTTAATTTTAGAGCAATAACTTTACAACTATTATTTATTTTTTCAATTCGAAGATCAAGTGTTTCAAGACCTAATAATGTATGGTAACTAGCATTTGCATTTGCGCTCATACCAAAATCTCTTAAAGATCTTTTTTTAGCACAACCAATAAGTGCTTTTGCCCCAAGCTTTCTAATAAAAGGTTTTAAAAATTCAAATTTTGAAGATAAAAACTTATCATTATTTGGATCAATTTTTCTAAATATAGCAACACCACCTAAGGCCGATGAGTTACCACTTATAATCTTTGTAGTTGAATAAACTACTACATCTGCACCATAATCAAAAGGTTTTATAACTTTTGGAGTAATAGTATTATCAACAATAAGTACTATATTGTGTTTAGTTGCAATATCTCCAAGAGCTTTTAGATCGACAAGTCGTAAGTTTGGATTTCCTACTGGTTCACAAAAAATAACTTTTGTATTTTCTGTAATAGAATTTTCTAGTTCTTTTAGTTTGTCAGCTTCGAAAAACTTTGAAGTGATACCAAATCTAGGGAGTGTTTGAGTAAATAAGGCATAACTTCCACCAAATAATCCACCAATAGCAATAATTTCGTCACCACTTGAACATAAAGAGGTAATAGCCATAGTAATAGCACCCATACCAGAACTTGTAGCAACAGCTCCTATACCATTTTCCATAGCAGTTAGTTTAGATTCTAATGTAGAAGTTGTTGGATTACCCATTCTTGAATAAAGTGGTTTATTTAAATTTCCTGAAAAAATCTCTTCAGCTTCTTGAGATGAGTTATAAAAAAATGAGGCTGAAGATGTTATAGGTGTTGATATTGCACTATCGTAAGAGTTGTTTTCATAGTGTAAAGACATTAGTCTTCTTTTGAAATACAATCTTCAAAAAGATATTTATGATCTTCTGGAAGTTCTTCATATAACGCTTTTGCTAAATCTCTAATTTCCCAAAGTGCTGATTTACTACTTCTTAAACTAATAAAATTTTGTAAACTTCTTGCATTGATAGTCCAAGTTAATTCTGTTTTATAACTTTCTGGTAAACAGAACTTTGCTTTATCATTTGCTACTCCACTTTGAAGTACAAGTCTTAAGTTGTCAAGTGCAACAACTGAACTAAAGTCTGTAAATAGATCACCTGTCCATACAAGATATTTTGAAGCTCTTGACATATGCTTGTCAGAATAAACTTCATCTGGATTTTGATATTTTTCATATAGTTCAAGAGCACTCATACCTTTAGAAAAACTCTCTTCAGCTTTTAACTCTTTTAGAGTGTATCTTGTCGATTTTACACTAGGACTAGCCATTCTATGACGAGCTAACTCTTGAAGTAAAGCTCGACTCACACCTGCTATATAAAATGTGTATGTTAAATGCTCTAAAGTTGAGGCATGTTTAAATTTATTTCCAACTCTATTGATTAAATCTTTGTCCTTTTCACCACCATCATCACTTTTGTCAAAACTTTGCCAACATGTTCTAATTGCGTGAGCACAAACCTCTAGACTAGAGTGTTGCATAAGTGTAATATTCATAGATATAATCCTTGAGTGTTATTTTAATTTATTATACAACAAGCTATATAAATATCTAAATATTTATGATAAAACTAGATTTTTAGGTTTTTTAGATATAATCCGCGTATATTAAGCAAAGTATACTACTATTGCACATTGAAGGAAAAAATTTGAGAGATATTAGAAATATTGCCGTAATTGCTCACGTTGACCACGGAAAAACTACATTAGTTGATGAATTATTAAAGCAGTCTGGAACATTTGATGAAAGAGATGAATTAGATGAAAGAATGATGGATAGTAATGACATCGAAAAAGAAAGAGGTATTACAATTTTAGCAAAAAATACTGCTATTGATTATAAAGATACAAGAATTAACATTATCGATACTCCAGGCCATGCTGACTTTGGTGGAGAGGTTGAGAGAGTTTTAAAAATGGTTGATTCTGTTTTACTTCTTGTAGATGCTCAAGAGGGTGCTATGCCTCAAACTAAGTTTGTTGTTAAAAAAGCTTTAGAATTAGGTCTTAAGCCAATTGTTGTAATTAACAAAATTGATAAACCTGCAGGTGAACCTGATAGAGTTGTTGATGAAGTATTTGACCTATTTGATCAAATGGGTGCAAATGAAGAGCAATTAGAATTTGAAGTTGTATACGCAGCAGCTAAAAACGGTTATGCAAAAATGTCTTTAGATGATCCAGATGAAAATATGATTCCATTACTTGACTTAATTGTTGATGTTGTTCCAGAGCCAACAGGATCTGATGACAATGGTCTTCAACTTCAAGTATTTAACCTTGGATATGATAACTTTATTGGTAAAATTGGTATTGCTAGAATATTCAATGGAACTATCTCTATGGGTGAAACTGTAACTTTAGTTAAAGCAGATGGTGAAAAATTAAGTGGTAGAGTTTCTAAACTTATTGGATTTAAAGGTTTAGAAAAAATGGATATTGACAAAGCTGGTCATGGTGATATTGTTGCTATTGCAGGTTTTGAAACTATTGATGTTGGTGATTCACTTTGTGATCCATCAAATCCAATGCCACTTGATCCATTACATATTGAAGAGCCTACATTATCTGTAACATTTGCTGTAAATAACTCTCCACTTGCAGGAACTGAAGGGAAATATGTAACATCAAATAAGATTCAAGAGAGACTTGATGCTGAGATGAATACAAATATTGCTATGAACTACCAACCAAAAGGTGATGCTGCATTTGAAGTAAATGGTAGAGGTGAATTACAAATTACAATCTTAGCTGAAAATATGAGAAGAGAAGGTTTTGAATTTTCTATCTCTAGACCAGAAGTAATTATCAAAGAGGAAAATGGTGTAAAACTAGAGCCATTTGAGCACCTTGTATGTGATATTCCTGATGAACATAGTGGAGGTGTGATTGAAACTTTAGGTAAAAGAAAAGCTGTTATGACAAATATGATTCCAATGGGTGATGGTCAAACTAGAGTTGAGTTTGAAATTCCTGCAAGAGGATTAATTGGTTATAGAAATCAATTCTTAACAGATACAAAAGGTGAGGGTGTTATGAATCACTCTTTCTTAGAATTTAGACCATATTCAGGATCTGTAACATCTAGAAAAAATGGTGCACTAGTTTCTATGGAAGCTGGTGAAGCTGTAGGATACTCAATTTTTAACTTACAAGATAGAGGTACTATGTTTGTTGCTCCTCAAGATAAAGTATACAATGGTATGGTTATTGGTGAGCATGCAAAAGAGAATGATCTTGATGTAAACCCAGTTAAAGGAAAAGCACTTACAAATGTTAGAGCAAGTGGATCTGATGATGCAATTAAACTTGTACCACCAAGAGACTTATCTTTAGAACTAGCATTAGAGTGGATTGAAGATGATGAACTTGTTGAAGTTACTCCCGAAAATATTAGAATCAGAAAAAGAGAACTTGAAGTAAGTGCAAGAAGAAGAGCAGCAAAAGCTAAAAAATACTCTGAATAATTATTGATTTAAAAGGGAGATTATTTTCCCTTTTATCTAAAATATATGAAAAAACTATCTGTAAATAGCCCATGTTCCTGTGGCAGTAATATCAAATACAAAAAATGTTGCCAACCCTTTCATAAAGGAAAACTTCCAAAAAATTCATTAGAATTAATGAAATCTAGATTTAGTGCATATGCTTTTAAAGAAGCAAACTATATTATAAAAACAACACATGTAAATAACCCTGATTATACTCCTCAAAAAGATACTTGGAGAGAAGATATCCTTTCCTTTTCTAATAATACAAACTTCATAAAATTAGAAATTTTAGAATTTATAGATGGTGAACTAGAAGCTTTTGTTAAATTTAAAGCTTCTATTGAGGTTAAAGGGAAAGACGAAACATTTATAGAAAAGAGTAAATTTTTAAAAGTAAATAATTTATGGCAATACCATAGTGGAGAATTTTATGAACAATAGTGAAAAATTAAATATGAATGATGATCAGATACAAGATGTTTCAGCAGAGATTTTAGATCATATGATGCATCCTAGAAACTACGGAAAACTTGAAGAAGCTCAAGGTGTAGGTATGGGTGTAGATAAAAAAACTGGTGAATTTGTAATAGTTTATATTAATATTCATGATGAAATAATCACAACTATTCAGTTTGGAGCAAATGCTTGTCAAGATACAGTTGTTGCTGGATCGCTTTTTACAGAGATGGTCAAAGGGGACAGTTTATCAAATGCAAAAAGAGCTGCAATTCTTATGGATGAAAAACTTGAAGCTGCTCCTAAAAAACAACAAGCTTGTTCACGGTTAGTATTAAGAGCTTTTGATGCAGCTTTAATTAATAAAGAAAATAGAGATAATGGTAATGATGAAGATATGTATACTATTGATCTAAAACAAAGTTGTGAAATAGAAGAAAATAGCTAAGCTAATTTTTCTTTTCAATTATTTCAAATAATTCATATCCATAGCTATTGTTATAGCCGAAAATTGATTCAATAATTGATTCATCTTTATAACTAATAATATGTACAGTTGGTACAACATAAGTATCAAATTTATTAGGAAATTCATCATGGCCTGAGTATTGCATTACAGGGATGTAGTATTTATGAAGAATTTCATTGGTATGCTCTAAAGATAATACCTCTTCTTTTAACCTATCACACCATGGACAGTGACCAGAAACTAAAACAAATACAATATCTTTCTTCTCTTTTTTCGCTTTATCTAGGGCTTTGGCATAATTTGTTTCATAGTTATACTTTACAGCAAAATCAGCCATAAGATTTGTCAAAAAAAGTGCATTTAATATAAATAGCTGTAAAAATAGTTTTCTCATGATATCTCCATTGTTATAGGTATAATCTAGCTAATGAATTCTTAATTCAAAATTAGTTGTTATTTGATATACTAAATTATATTAAAAGGATAAGAGTATGGATTTAAAAGAGATATTTCAATTAAAACATGAGTTGTGGTTAAAAGTGGTATTTTCCTCATTTGCTATTAAAGACGAAAGAATCAAAAGTGAGATATATGAGTTTTCTCAAATACAATTTAAACATCTAAAATGGCTTTCAAATGAGTGTAAAGATCAAAATATTAAGTATGATTATAATAGATCAGAATTTACATTTCCACATAAAACAAACTTTGAATATTTTGAATATCTAATTAATGAGATCAAAATTGCTATGAGACACTATAGTCAAACAGCATTATTTTCTAGAGTAATTAGTGACGAGTTTTATATGATACAAAGATTAGAAGCATTGTTAACAGATCAAAAAAATGATGCTACTATTACTGCTTTTAATAAAGAAAGAATCTATGAAGGAAAAAATTTAGATAAAACATCAACAGATGCTTTTACAATATTCCTTTTTGAGGAGACTTATAAAGAATACGAACTTATTTTAATCTATAGCTATATGCAAAATCATACCAATGATATAACGCTATATAATGTATACCAAGATTTAATTGATGAGTCTTTATATCATTTAAAATCTTTTGGAAATATGCTTTCTAAGATGGGTATTCTAGCAATACCTAGAATAGTAATTGATTCATTGTATAAAAGAGAAGATATTGAACAATTTTTAGTAGATGGAATCGCTGAAGAGGAAGCTGCAAAAGAGGAGTGTAGAAAGTTGTCTGAAGCAGTTAAAGATGAAGATTTATCACAGTTCTTTAATTTTATAAACTTCCAAGAGAGTTATCATATTGAACTGATGCAAAAAGCTATTAAAGCTTTGAAGAAGGATTAGCTTGAAAATATTATTAGCCCCTGCTGAGATAAAGCTAGAAGGTGGAGAACAAAGCACTATTAGTGAAAAAAATTTTAGCTTTTCCAGTATTTATAAAAATAGAATGGAGATAGTAAAGCACTATGAAAATCATCTAAAAAAATCAACTTTTGAAGAGCTTTCTAAATGGTTTGGTTTAAAAAAGATGGATGAGGTTGAAAAGTATTCAAAATCTATTTTAGATAAACCAACTATGAAAGCTATCAAAAGATATACAGGAGTAGCTTTTGATGCTTTAAATTATAATAATCTTGATACAAGTTCAAAACAATATATAGATGAAAATGTATTAATTTTTTCAAACTTATTTGGAGTTTGTAAAGCATCTAATTTGATACCTGATTATAAATATAAACAAGGTGCAAAACTACCTACAATTGATGTTGAGAAGTATTATAAACAACATCTAAAAGATATACTAGATGAGTACCTAGGTGATGAGGTATTAGATATTCGAGCTGGATACTATGATAAATACTATAAGCCTACAGCAAGTGTAATTACATATAAGTTTCTAAAAGATGGAAAAGTTGTAAGCCATTGGGCAAAACACTATAGAGGTGAACTATTAAGATCTATTGCTCAAAATAATATTCAAAATTTTACACAGTTAATGGATCTAGAAATTCCAAATTTAAAACTTGTAGAGATTCAGCAGAAGAAAAATATAAAAACGTTAATCATGGAAATTGTAGAGTAACCACTTTATGTTTTTTAGATATAATAAAAAAATTT
This sequence comes from uncultured Arcobacteraceae bacterium, assembly GCA_965659435.1. Classification (GTDB taxonomy): domain Bacteria; phylum Campylobacterota; class Campylobacteria; order Campylobacterales; family Arcobacteraceae; genus JADHTT01. The sequence continues at coordinate 350 of CBFHVJ010000019.1, read as the reverse complement.
AATAGCAAGGGAAGAGATGTTTACAGGTTTGATTAGAGAGATGGCAACAGTAGTTAGCTTCTCAAATAATGTATTAACATTAAAAGCTGAACATAAACCAAAGATAGGGGATAGTATAGCAATAAATGGTGCTTGTCTAACGGCTATTTCAGTTGGTAATGGCACCTTTAGTGTAGAACTTTCTCCTGAATCACAAAATACTCTTGCTATGGAGAATTATAGAAATAAAGTTCACATGGAACCTGCTATGATGATGGGTGATAGATTTGAAGGTCATATTGTTCAAGGACATGTGGATTGCATAGGGACAATAGACTCAATCAAATCAAATGGAAATTCAACAGATTTCC
>CBFHVJ010000018.1:0-16527 GCA_965659435.1 uncultured Arcobacteraceae bacterium | reverse complement strand
AATAGTAGTACAAATATTATCATTGCCCTTTTACCATTACTTTTACTTTTACGATTACTAGCAAAATATCATGAAAGAATTCCATCTTTATGGGATGGTATTGCTGTAGGGTTAATCATTGCACTTGCTTGGTATGTTACAGGAGTCATAGGTGATGATGAATTTAATAAAGCTACACTAGATAGTTTTAGATTTGTTTATCCAGCAGGAAAAACATTAGAGTACTTTATGTTTTTCAATGGTTCCACTTTAACATTCTCAATTACTATTATTTTAGGAATTGTTACTGGCGCATTTATTATGTCAAAATTTAATAAAAGATATAGCTTTGGTTGTACCTCAAACTCTAAAGGGAATAAACTAAAAAATAGTATGATTGGTGGTTCACTAATGGGAACTGGTGGAATTATGGCAATAGGGTGTACAGTAGGTCAAGGTATAACTGGATTATCTACTTTAGCATTTGCATCACTTGTTGCAATATCATCAATTATAATCTCTGGATACTTTACAGGTAAATTCCTAGCAAAAAAAGATATGCTACCTATGTGTTTTATATTTGAATGGGATGACAAGAGATAAGAACTATTAGTTATAACTAATAGTTCTTACAGTATCTCCAGTCTCTTCTTTAATCGTATCATATAAAGCTTGAGCCTCTTTTTTTTGCTCATAACTAATAGGTGTTCTTAAAGACTTATACTCTACAAGTTTACCATCTTTGTAAACCCCTGATATTTGTGCAAATACCCAATAATAACCTTGATCTTTTCGAAGATTTTTTACAATACCTTCCCACTTTTGCTCTTTTTCTAAAGCATCCCACATCTCTTTAAATACAGCTTTTGGCATATCTGGATGTCTTAGTAAATTGTGTGGTTGTCCAATTAGCTCATCTTCTGTATAACCACTAATATATGAGAACATATCATTTGCAAAAGTAATTACACCTTTTAAATCTGTTCTAGAGATGATTACTTCAGTTCCAGGAACTTCTGTTTCGATTAAAAAATTACTACTATTGTATTGCATAACTACCTCTTTGTTTGATCAAATTGCTCAGCAAAGCCTTCAAGATTTTTCTTTTTAAGATCTCCATTATAGATAATTTCTTCAGGTTTAATATCATTATCGTGAAGCATTTTAGGAACCGCATCAGCATTACTTAATTGCTCCATATGAATATCTAATTCATCTTCACTATAAGCCATTTGCATATCAGCAGATACTACATGTGGTAAAGACTCAATAATTTTCATCTTTTTTAATTCTTCACTTACACCTTCACCCTCAATAGTAACAATAATTCTTCCTTTTTCATCATGAAGATGATAATCACACGCATCGCAATTTTTTAAATCCTCAACTAATTGATCTAGATATTTTGGTAAAGTTTGTACAACTACACTTGATACATTCATAATAACTCCTTAATTTAATTTAAAATAGTTTAATTGTTTGGAATCACTTCCAACAAATAGTTCATTTTCGTTTAAAAATAATATTTTTGAAATATTCATTTTATTACCTGTTAGCTTATATTTATCACTTTTATACTCTGCATGAAAAACTTGAACATCATTATTCTCATATTTTGAATATGCTGCAAGTTTACTACTTGGACTTAGTGCTGCGCTATATACTAAAAATCTTCCTTTTTTAATATAAGCTTTTCCACTATCCTTATTATATACAACAGACTTCATATCTTGACCTGCTGTTATAATTTTATTTTTTTTCATATCAACTTGAAAAACATTATCTAAATTCTTTCCTTGATATGATTTCATAAAACTACCATCAGATACTTTATGTAGTTTTAGATCACCACTTTCATCAGATACTAAAAACTGATCTTTTTTTTCATTTAAAACAAAATTTGAGAACTTTGAAAAAGAGATATGTTTTTCCCATAGATAATTTTTATTTTTTATATCATATAGATAAAACTGATTACTTAACAGTGCAAATATAATCTTTTCACTATTAATATATTTAGCACGTAAAACAAACTTTTTATCTTCAATATTTATAATTCTTCTAAGCTTTTCATCTTTAAATTCATAAACTTCACTATAGCCTTTGATACCTTGTACTGCTAATAAAACTGCATCATTATAAATATCTACTGAATAAACTTTTGGATCTATATCATCACCCATAAAATCTTTAATTTTCTTTAGCTTGATAGTCTTAATAATCTTCTTTGTTTTAATATCAATAATATCAACAGCTCCACCTGTTGTAGCAACATAAATATTTTTTTTATCCATCTCCATATCTGTCACTCCACCAGCAACTTCTACTGAAAGGGTAGGAGATAATGTATTAGCTATAGAAGTAGCAATAAATAACATTACGAATAAAAATATTTTAACCATTTGCATCACTATCTCCTTTTTTTGATATTGTTATAGCATCACTTGGACATACACCCATACAAAATCCACATGATGTACATTTATCCAAGTTTATTTCTGGTCTAAACATCCCTATAAATTCTATAGCATTATCTAAACATGGATCTTTACAACTAAAACACATTGTTTGATTCCAACTCATGCATTTTATTATATCTATTTTTAAAGTTGCTTGTATATGATCTCTATCATCTAATTGTAAAACATCACTTTTACAAGCTACTGCACACTCATCACAAAAAGTACATCCATTTTTAGAAAAGTCTAAATATGGAATACCTTTGTCTGTAAAAACAATAATCTCTTCTTCACAAGCTGTAGCACAATCTTTAGTATCACACTCTATACATTTTTCAAAGTTCTCTAAACTTTGAAAATATGGTGGCTTGATAAAATCTACTGTTATCTCTTTTGAAGAACCCTCAAAAGGTTTTTTAATAGATTGCAACAGTTCTCTACGATCCATTTTTAATATAATTCCTTATAGAAAACTCTAATGCATCATCATCACAAACTTCAATACATCTTGCACAATTAGTACACTCCATACCAGTAACCATTTTGCTCTCTTTTGCAATCATTCCAAGTACTTGTACTTCTGGACATACATCTTTACATTTCATACAAGCTGTACAATTATCTGCATTATGATTAACTCTAATTAAACTAAATTTTCCAATAATAGAATATACTCCACCTAAAGGACATACATGACCACACCAACCATTTTTAAGTACAAAAAGATCAAAAAAGAAGATCACTAAAATAGCTGCCCATCCAAATCCAAGTCCAAATATAATTCCTCTATGAACCATAGAAACCGGAGAGATAAATTCAAATGCAGTTACACCTAATGCAAATGATATAATTAAACTAATACCTATAGCCCAATATCTCATATTTCTTGTAGCTGGTTGTCTTTTTTGTATTTGATTAAATCCTAGTTTTCTTCTTAAGAAATTTGCTAAGTCTGTAATTGGGTTTATTGGACAAACCCAAGAACAAAATGCTCTACCACCAATAATTGCATAAATCATTACTATAATAAATACACCAATTAATAGATCTGTTGCTATCAGTGCACCTGCTGCTAACATTTGTAATGCAGCATAAGGATCACTCATTGGAATTACACCTAGTAAAGACGATGAGCTTAGATTACCCATTAAAAATGTCCAACCCCAAGCATTTGCTCCAAAATAAAGCACCATAAGTCCTATTTGAACAATTCTTCTTAATATTAAGTATCTATAGTTATCCCATAAAGTTTTCATTAGTATAGATCTCCCATATCATTTAGTGAGTCAATTGCACTTTTTTTACTAATCTCAGTTGTTGTAGTTTGACTTGTAGCTTTTTCAAGCCTTTTTTCGTCATTTTTATCCCAACCTTTAATATAATAATCTCCAGCTTTACCCATAGCAGTTTCTCGTGGAAGGACAAATATAGCCGGTTTTTCTGTTACACAAGCTTGTTCACACAATCCACACCCTGTACAATAATCACTATGAACAATTGGTTTCATAAAAGCATGCTTTCCTGTTCTATCATTTTTTTGATATTCAATTGTGATTGCTTCACCAAAAATTGGACATGCTCTATAACATGCATCACACTGAATACCCCAGAAAGCGATACAACTCTCATCATCAATTACAGCTAGTCCCATATCAGCTATATTGATATCTAACTTTCCATCAGTTGTAACACTTTTTTCATCAAGTGCACCTGTTGGACAAACAGGTACACAAGGGATATCTGGACACATATAACATGGTATCTCTCTAGGTGTAAAGTATGGTGTTCCAATTGGTTTATTGTCACCAGGTTTTGCTAGTACTAATGTATCGTAAGGACATGCTTCAACACACATTCCACATTTAATACATGTAGCTAAAAAATCATCTTCTGATATAGCTCCAGGTGGTCTTAACAATAATGATGATGCTGTTACCTCATCAACATATGCACTCCATGTTAAACCTGCAAGTGACGCAAGTCCAACACCTCTAGCCATATTTAATAAAAATTTTCTTCTATCCGTCATTAGTTGTCCTTTATACAACATTTACATTAATATATATTATATTATTAATAACTTATACTAATACAAATATCTCTTAATCAAAAATAGGCGAGATCAAATCTCGCCTATTTAATAATTAATACATTAATTACTTTAATGTATTAATTCCATCTAACAGTTTTCCACCAGACCAAGTTGATTTCACTGCACCATCTTTATGAGTGTACACCGCTTCAAAATTGTTTGCTGGAGCATCAGTCGCATTTGATTGTGGAGCATGACACTGCGTACAGTTAAATCTTGCACCTACAAGTTGACCACCATTATCTTTGATAGAAACATTTGCTAATCTCTCACTTGAAGTATTATCAACTACTTTACCAAGTTTTGTGATTCTACCATCTTTAGCAATACCAGTAGCTGGTCTAAAGTCCATTAAGTGTGATACAGGAATCGCTGTAGCACCCATTGCTGAAGCAACATCAGGCATATGACAACCAACACACTGATTATTAGAAATCGTAATTGGTAACATACCTTCTACATCATGAGGAATCATTGGTGGAGCATCCTGGAATGCTCTATTGATTGTCTTAGATGTACCTGCAGCTGCATTTGAATATTTAGTCATATCACCAGTTGTAGTGCTTTCAGTATAAAGATTTGTTTTTCTTAAACCTAAAGACTCTTCACTTACCGTTTTTGTAGGGGAACTACACCCTACAATTAAGATTGCCAATGCCGACAGTCCTAGAGTTAATTTACTCATTGTTTTCATCACTAACCCCCTACCCTATGCTTTGTAAATTTTTACAGCACATTTTTTAAAGTCTGTTTGTTTAGACAATGGACATGTTGCATCAAGACAAACTTTATTAATAAATACTTTCTCATCAAACCAAGGAACAAATACAAGTCCTCTAGAAGGTCGATTTCTACCTCTAGTTTCAACTCTTGCTTTAACTTTTCCTCTTCTTGATTCAACCCATGCTAACTGACCTTGTTTAACACCATATTTTTTAGCATCTTCTGGATGCATGTAACATAGTGCTTCTGGAACAGCTCTATATAGCTCAGGAACTCTCATTGTCATAGTACCACTATGCCAGTGCTCAAGAACTCTACCTGTACTTAACCATACTGGGTAATCAGTATCTGGCATTTCTGGTGGATCCATGTATGGTCTAGCAAAGATTTTCGCTTTATTAGGGATCTTATTTTTCTTCTTGTTCGTAACACCTCTTAGCGTACCTGTTGGTTGAGCTTTTAAGAATGGTCCGTAGAATGCGAAGTCACCAGTGTTTGCTTTTGCAGCATATGGATCGTACTTAGAATTAAATCTCCATTGAGTCTCTTTACCATCAACAACTGGCCATTTTAATCCTCTTACTTTATGGTAAGTATCAAATGGTGCTAAATCATGTGCATGTCCTCTACCGAACTCTGCATACTCTTCGAATAGGTACTTATGGATATTATATCCGTAACCTTTCCACTCTTTACCATCAGAACCAATAACACCTCTAGCATCACCGTTAGAATCTGAATCATCATATCCAGCATTGATTGGATCATTCATATCTTTTGGATATGCTTTTCCACCTTGCTCAAATAAAATTTCATACATAGTTGTATCAGGAGTATATCCAGCCGCTTTAACTGCATCTGCTGAGATACCTTTAAGAGTCTTTTTACCCCATCCAACTTTAACATCTTTCATCCAAAGATCTTTAACTGTAAATCTTTTCGCGAATTCAGCCCATTGCCAAGTATCAGACATTGCATCACCTACTGGTAATACTTGCTGTCTCCAAGCTTGTGTTCTTCTCTCTGCATTACCGTATGCTCCCCATTTTTCATAGATCATAGCTGACGGTAAGATAAGGTCAGAAACTTTTGCTGAAATACCTGGGTATCCATCAGAAGTAACAATAAAGTTATCCATCTCTCTTGCTGCTTTAATCCAGTGTGATGCTGAAGCTGTATCGTGGTAAGGATTACATACATTTACCCAAGCAAACTTAACATGTCCATCTTCAATATCTCTATGGATTTTCATGATATGTTGCCCTTGTTGAGCATTTAATGTCCCTTTAGGTAACTTCCAAGCTTTTTCACAGATTGCTCTATGCTTAGGATTTTTAATCATCATATCTGCTGGTAATCTATGTGTAAATGTACCAACCTCTCTTGCTGTACCACACGCAGATGGTTGACCAGTAAGTGAGAATGCTCCAGAACCTGGCTTAGCTTGTTTGTTAAGTAGGAAGTGAACATTGTACGATAATGTATTACACCAAGTACCTCTTGTATGTTGATTCATACCCATTGTCCAGAAAGAAACTACTTTTCTACCTTTTTCAATGTAAAGATCAGCTAATTCTTGTAATTTTGCTTTAAATGACTCTAGTGACTCATCTGGATCACCTTTAGAGATCTTTGCAGTATAATCTAAAGTATATGGTGCTAAAGATTTTTTGTACTCTTCAAATGGGATTTGCCAGTGTGGTAATCCTGGTTTGTTATGTACCATTTTATCACCAGCTTTGTATCCGTATGGCTCTAATGCTGGAGCTTCTTTTTCAGAAACAATTGTTTCATGCTCTTTAGCCATAATTTCTAATTCAGCTGCTGTATATTTACCTTCTTTAATCGCGATATCAGTTTTCTTTCTCATTCCGTAACCGATATTTGGATTTGCTGCTGCAAACACAATGTGCTTGTTAACAAAATCCCAATCAATTGCATCTGGATTATTATAAACAATCTCTCTTGCAATATAGTTCCAAATCGCAACATCTGTTGATGGAGAGAAGATAATTTCTGTATCTGCTAAATCTGAAGTTCTATGTCTATAAGTTGACATATTAATAACTTTAACTCTATCTGGATCAGATAATTTTCTATCAGTTACCCTTGACCATAAAATTGGGTGCATCTCTGCCATATTTGAACCCCAAGAAATGATCGTATCAGTTAACTCAATATCATCATAACAACCAGATGGCTCATCAATACCAAATGTTTGATAGAAACCAACAACCGCTGAAGCCATACAGTGTCTAGCATTTGGATCAATTGCATTTGATCTAAATCCAGCTTTCATCATTTTTTGTGCTGCATAACCTTCCATAACAGTGTATTGACCTGATGCGAATACTGCTACACCCTCTGGACCTTTTTCATTGAAGGCAGCTTTTGCTTTCTCTTCCATAATATCAAATGCTTTTTCCCATGATACTTCTGCAAATCTACCATTTTTATCAAAGTTACCATTTGCGTCAACTCTTAATAATGGTTTAGTAAGTCTATCTGCTCCATACATGATTTTTGCATTGAAGTAACCTTTAATACAGTTAAGACCTCTATTTACTGGTGCAGCAGGGTCACCCTTAACCGCAACAATTTTTCTGTCTTTACCTTCACCCTTAGTTGCAAGCATAATACCACAACCTGTACCACAGAATCTACATGCAGCCTTGTCCCATCGCCAATTGCTACCTGCTTGATCTGCCGCTGCTTGCATACTAGAAGGTACACTCATACCTACGGCTGCTGCTGCTGATGCCGCTGCTGAACTTTTTAAGAAGTCTCTTCTTGAAAGTGCCATAATTTCTCCTTCAGTTATTTTCTAGAATATCCTACCATCGTCGTAAAACTTCTAACAGAAAAATTATATACCAATTTCAATATAAAGTATTTGACCTATATCAAATTTTTAAGTTTAAATTAAGGACAAAAAATATCTTAATTAAAACAAATAGTTATTATTATGTTGTCTTATCTACTATTTACAGCTACTTAAGAGCTTATCCATCTCATTTTTAAGGTGCTGTAATTTTTTTCTAGATTGTCTTAATTCTTCAGAATATTCAATAATCATATCCTCACTTTTATCCATTGCATCTTCAATTGTTGGTGAATTTTCGATCTCTTCAAGTACATCTGCAAACTCATCAGTGATCTCTTCTAACCTACTAGAAGCCTTTTGAGAGTGTTCAATTGCACTATTTGATTCTTCTACTGCTGTATTTAATTTATTAATAAAACAATTTAATGTACTCTTTGCCTCTACAAGCTCCGTTTCTTGCGTATCAACATCAGTTACATTTGTATAGTCATCACTATTTGCTAACTGTTTAGTATAATCTAAAAAGTCATTTACTTTATTTTCAATACTCTTTAGTTCTTTTAAAGCATAAATCATAATAAGTACTAATATTAATGCCGCATAATATTGAAATGTAATAATATCATTATTTTGTTTTTCACTATTGGAAGTATACATCCCTACTAATTTATCCATCTCGTGAAGTAATATTACATTTGAGTCAAATATTTTTCTAACAAGAGTATTTGTATCTAAAGTTTGTAGTTTCACATTATGTTTAAATAACTGAACATCTGAGTTAAAACTACTCCACATCTGTGTCACTTTTAAAAGTTGTGAATTGATCTGTTTATTTGATACTACATATATATCTTCATTGTAATCACCATGAGTTAATTTATATAAATTATCCCCAAATTGTTTTGCAGCACCATCTAACTCTTCAAAATCAAATTTTTTTGTATTATTAATATAAAAAATATTTTTAGAGATCATCTGAGTAAGCATCCTTTGCTTACCTGCCATATTGATAATCGATGCATCTTTGGATATCTGTTCATTAAGATATATAGTAGCTGAGATAATTGTAAAAATTGCTCCTACTAAAAGGGCTCCTGTAATTTTAATTTTTGTTGCAATTTTATTCGCTTTCATTTTAAACCCCTTGAAAAATACTATATAGTTTATCTTGATCTAAGATCTTAACCTTTTTTGTCTCAATCTCAATTACTCCAGACCTTTTTAATTTATTTAAGACTCTTGAAAGAGTTTCTGGCTGTATATGTAATAAAGAAGAAGATTCTGCTCTTTTAAGCTTATTAAACATTCCAAGATTATCACTTAAAAAATGTGCTACTTTTGCTGTTGAGTCAAAAACAAGTTCCCTATTTACTACACATTGAAGCTTTTGTGTTTTAGAAAACACCTCATCAAGAAACTTAGATGTTAAAATATTTGTAAAGATAAAGTCATCTTTAAATTTATGATAGTCAATATCAACTATTAGAGCATCATCATCGATTGAGATATTTGATGCACATGTAATTGTATCTGTATTTAATGTAGATAGTTCAGTAATCATATGTCCTTCATATATATGATAAAGAAAAATCTCATTATCAAACTTATCTATTTTATAAACTCTAGCAAGGCCTGATACTAAAAAAGATATATTACTACTTGATTCACCCTCATACAACATAATAGAATCTTTGGGATACTTTTTAACAATTGTATACTGTGATAACATATCTAATGCCTTATCATCTAGATCTTCAAAAAAATTTATTGATTTTAAAATATTGATTACACTTTCCATAAAGCAATAGTACAATATAAAACATTAAGTTCTGTTTCAGCTATCTTGTAATAGTATTCACTTAAAGAAGACAAAAATTATCTTAATTAATTTTACGATAACTTAAAGGAAATAAAATGGAAGTTTATTTAGACAATAATTCAACAACTCCAATGGATCCAAAAATCCAAGAAATTTATTGCGAATCAACAAAAATATTTGGAAATGCAAATGTTATTTATAAACAAGGTATAGAATGTAGAGCAGCATTAAATGGTGCTTATGACAAGATATATGATAGCTTAAATGCAAGTGATGATGATGATATTATATTTACATCTTCAACAACAGAAGGAAATAATGCTGTTATTAAAACATTTTTAGATGCTTATTTAAGAGATAAAGACAATGCAAAAAATCATATCATCTCTACAGTTGCTGAACATGCATCTATTAAATCACCTTTAGCATACTGTAAATCATTTGGTATGGAAGTTACTTATTTAGGTACCGATGAGAATGGTTTAATTTCATTAGAGGAACTTAAAGAAGCGATTACAGATAAAACAGCTCTAGTATCAGTATTATATGCATCAAATGAAACAGGTGCTATTCAACCAATCAAAGAGATTGCAAGAATGTGTCAAGCAGTCGGTATTCCTGTACATACAGATGCAGCACAAGCAATAGGAAAAATCAAAGTTGACCTTCAAGACTTAGGTGTAAACTATTTTACATGGTCAGCACATAAATTTCATGGACCAAAAGGTATTGGTGGATTATATGTAAAAGCAAAATCACCATATGTACCACATATACATGGATCAAAAAATGTTATGGGTGGAAAAAGAGCTGGATCTGTTTATAACAATGGTGCAGTTGCTATGGCTGAAGCTATTGAAGTAGCCAATTCAGATATGGGAATTGGCTATATTGCCAACCATACAAGACAATTAAGAGACAGACTTGAAGATGCTATTTTAGCACTTCCTGATACTAGGTCATATGTACCAAAAGATAATAGATTAAATAATATTGTTGTTGCATCATTTAGAGGTATTGAAGGTGAAGCAATGCTATGGGATATGAATGAAGCTGGTATTTATATCTCTACAGGAAGCTCGTGTTCTTCTGAAGACCTAGAAGCTTCTGCTGTAGTTGAAGCCTTAGGTGAAAAAGTAGAGATTGCAAATGCAACTGTTATGTTTGCACTTAGTAAATTTACGACAAATGAAGAGATTGATTATGTAATTCAAGAACTACAAAGAATTGTACCTAGAATTAGAGAAATTTCTATGACTTACGCTAAGCAAGAAGCATTTAGCGCATTTATAGAAGAACATTAAAAAACTAAAAATTTAAAAGGAGTAAATCATGGCAAGAAGTGATATGATTAGTGGAAACGTATGGGAACAATACAGTAAAAAAGTTCAAGAAAGAATGAATAATCCTGTAGCAATGGGTGAATTTACACAAGAAGATGCTGATAAAGCAAATGCAAGATTAATTGTAGCAGATTTTGGAGCAGAGTCATGTGGAGATGCAGTAAGACTATTTTGGCTTGTTGATGAAAAAACAGACACTATTTTAGATAGTAAATTTAAATCTTTTGGTTGTGGTACAGCTATTGCATCATCTGATGCTATGGCTGAACTATGTATTGGAAAAAAAGTTGATGAAGCAATTAATATTACAAATACAGAAGTTGAAGCATTTTTAAGAGATGATGATGGTACACCTGCTGTTCCACCTCAAAAGATGCACTGTTCTGTTATGGCTTATGATGTTATTTTAGAAGCAGCGGCTCAATACAAAGGTGTTGAGAGAGATACTCTTACAAATGCAGATATTGTATGTGAATGTGCAAGAAAAACAAAACAAGATATTATTTCTGCAATTAGAGACAATAATATCACTGAAGTTGAGCAAATTATTGAGATTACTAAAGCTGGATCTTTCTGTAAATCTTGTATTAGACCTGGTGGTCATGAACCAAAAGATATATACCTAGTAGATATCTTAGCAGATGTTAAATCTCAAATGGACCAAGAAAAACTAGAAGAAGCTGCAAATACAGTTACTTCTGGTGAACTAAGCTTTGATAAGATGACTATTGTTCAAAGAATCCATAGTGTTGATGCTGTAATCGATGAATTCATTAGACCAATGTTAGTTATGGATGGTGGAGATATGGAGATTGTAGATATTAAAGAAAATGCTCCATACTACGATATCTATATTAGATATTTAGGTGCTTGTGGTTCTTGTGCAAGTGGTACAACTGGAACACTTTATGCAATTGAATCAACACTAAAAAATAAAGTTGATGAAAATATTAGAGTATTACCAATCTAATTAATTTTCAATTATATACAAAAGGGGAAAGTTTATTCTTTCCCCTTTTTTTATTTAAAATACTAATATGGTATAATGCAAAAATTTTGGAACGAAGGTAACTAATGGCAGAACAGATTTTAAAAAATACAAATGCACAACTACTTGATCAATTCAATGCGTCAGTGATGTTTGATAAAGAGTTATATAATCAAGATATTAAAGGAAGTATAGCACACAGTAAGATGCTAGCACTTCAAAATATCATTTCATTAGAAGATCAAGAACAAATCGAGTCTGGTTTACTACAGATCAAACAAGAGATTGAATCTGGAGATTTTGAATGGAAAATTGAACATGAAGATGTTCATATGGCAATAGAAAATCGACTAACACATCTTATTGGAGATGCAGGAAAAAGACTTCATACAGCTAGAAGTAGAAATGATCAAGTGGCTACTGACTTTGCTTTATATGTTAAAGATAAAAGTGTCTTATTAAAAAATAAACTTCATATACTTATCGAATCATTAGTAGATATAGCATCAAACCATACTCAAACATTAATACCGGGGATGACTCACCTTCAACATGCCCAACCAATCAATTTTGGTTACCACTTAATGGCATATGCTAATATGTTCAGAAGAGATTATGATCGATTTGAAAGTTCAATTGAAAGAAACAATAACTGTCCTTTAGGAAGTGCAGCACTTGCTGGAACTCCACATAACATAGATAGATTTAAAACAGCGTCACTTTTAGGGTTTGATTCTCCAACATTAAGTGCACTTGACACTAGTAGTAATAGGGATTTTGCTTTAGATATTTTATATAATATATCAACATCAATGATGCATATTAGTAGACTTTCAGAAGAACTTATTTTATGGTCAAGTTACGAATTTGGTTTTGTAAAGATGTCTGATGAATATGCAACTACAAGCTCAATTATGCCTCAAAAGAAAAATCCTGATGTTCCAGAACTTCTTAGAGGTAAAACAGGTAGAGCCTATGGTAACCTTATTAGCTTATTAACTGTTATGAAAGGGTTACCACTTGCATACAATAAAGACACTCAAGAAGATAAAGAAGGTGTTTTTGATTCTGTCCAAACATTAGATATATCTTTAGATATCTTAACAGCAGTGATGCAAACACTTATTATCAATGTTGAAACTATGGAAAAAGCTTGTAAAGTTGGTCACTTAAGTGCTACAGATCTTGCTGACTATTTAGTTACTAAACAAAATATGCCATTTAGAACTGCTTACTACATTACAAAAGATGTAGTTGCAGTTGCAAATAAACTAAATAAAGATATGTCAGAATTAACAATTGAAGAGATACGATCATCAAATAGCGAAATAAAGAATATTGACCAAGAGATAGTTCAATATCTAGATCTTCGAAATTCGATGAATGCAAGAGATAGTTTTGGTGGCACAAGTACACAACAAACACAAAATCAAATAGAGTTATTTAAGAAGTGGCTTGATAAATAAGCCCTTTTTCGATAAAATCACTAAAATTTTTAAAATATGGAGTAAATTTACATGGAATATACTGTAAACAAAATTGATGAAGCAAATGCAGTTATCACTGCTACTTTACAACAAGATGTTATTGAGTCTCAGTTAAATAAACTAGCGCAACATGCTGCTAAAACTACTGAAATCCAAGGTTTCAGAAAAGGAAAAGTTCCTGTAGCAATTATCAAACAAAGATATGGTCAAAAGTTACAACAAGATGCAGAAAGTGAAGCTGTAAGAGAAGTATTCACTGCTGCAATGGGTGAATTAAAAATCTCAAATGAAGATTTAGTTGGAGAGCCAGGTATTGCTAAGTTTGACAAAAATGATGATGGTACTATCTCTTTAGAGATGAAACTATCTACTAGACCATCTGTAGATTTAGGTGATTATAAATCGCTTTTACCAGAAGTTGAAGCAAAAGAAGCAACTACTGAAGAAGTTGAAGCAAGATTAAATGAAATGGCTGGTCAAAATGCTCCATTAACAAAAATCAAAAGAAAAAGAATGGCTAGAAAAGGTGACTTTGCTGTTATCGATTTCGAAGGATTTAAAGATGGTGTTGCTTTTGATGGTGGTAAAGCTGAAAAGCATACATTAGAGCTTGGAAGCAATCAGTTTATCCCAGGATTTGAAGATCAAATTATTGGTATGAAATATGAAGAAGAAAAAGAGATCAATGTAACTTTCCCAGAAAGCTACCAAGTAAAAGATTTAGCTGGAGCTCCAGTAGTATTTAAAGTAACATTACACGAGTTACAAGAAAAAGGTGAGCCAACTATTGATGATGAGTTTGCTAAGCAAGTTCTTCAAGGTGAAGAAGATGCAACTGTTGAAACTTTAAAAGAGAAAGTTTCTGAGCAAATTAAAGCTGAAAAAGTAAATTCTTACTACGCTGAAGAGTTAAAACCAGCATATATTAAAGCATTAGTTGAAGCAAATAACTTTGCTATCCCTGGTTCAATCTTAGATCAAGAAGTTAACCAACTATTAAATAATCAAATCAGATCTATGTCTGAAGATGAGATGAAAGCTCTTCAAGAAGATTCATCAAAAATTGAAAAAATGAAAGAGGAAGCTATTCCTGAAGCTACTGATAATGTAAAAGCAACATTTATTGTTGATGCATTAGCTAAAGCTGAAAATGTAGATGTAGCAGATCAAGAAGTTACTCAAGCTATCTATTACGAAGCAATGATGACTGGTCAAGATGGTGTTGGTGCATTAAAGAAATATGAAGAGATGGGTTACTTACCAGCAATTAAAATGTCAATGATTGAGCAAAAAGTTATTACTCAACTTCTAGACGAAAAAGCAGGAAAATAATTTTATGAGTTATATCCCATATGTTGTAGAGCAAACTGGTCGAGGTGAAAGAAGCTACGATATCTATTCTAGACTTCTTAAAGATAGAATCATCATGTTAAGTGGTGAAATCAACGATCAAGTAGCTTCAACTGTAGTTGCTCAACTTCTATTTTTAGAAGCTGAAGATCCAGAGAAAGATATCTACCTTTATGTAAACTCTCCTGGTGGAGTTATCACAAGTGGAATGTCTATCTATGATACTATGAACTATATCAAACCTGATATTTGTACTATCTGTATCGGTCAAGCAGCTTCAATGGGATCATTCCTTTTAAGTAGTGGAACTAAAGGGAAAAGATTCTCTTTACCAAATAGTAGAATCATGATTCACCAACCATTAGGTGGTGCACAAGGTCAAGCTACAGATATTCAAATCCAAGCTGCAGAGATCCAAAGAATGAAAGATAGTCTAAACGGTATCCTTGCAGAACAAACTGGGCAGAAATTATCAACTCTTGAAAAAGATACTGATAGAGATAATTTTATGAGTGCAAATGAAGCACTTGAATATGGTCTAATTGATAAAGTAATCGAAAGACATAACTAAAGTTATAAACCATGATAAAAGAGATCATTACATATCCAAACCCTATCTTGAGAAAAAAATCTCAAGATATTACAAAATTTAATAGTGAGCTTCATCAACTCCTAAATGATATGAATGATACAATGAAAGCTGCAGGTGGAGTAGGACTTGCAGCTATTCAAATTGCTATTCCCTTAAATGTACTTATTATTAATATTCCTGTTGAAGATCCTGAAAATATTGATGAAGATATTCAATTGGAAGAAAATTTAATTGAAGCAATCAATCCAATAATTACACATCAAGATGGTGAACAAATTTTCACAGAAGGATGTTTAAGTATCCCTAGTATTCATGAAGAAGTTAAAAGAGCTCAACATATT
Organism: uncultured Arcobacteraceae bacterium; assembly: GCA_965659435.1. GTDB lineage: Bacteria > Campylobacterota > Campylobacteria > Campylobacterales > Arcobacteraceae > JADHTT01. Next base: position 530 of record CBFHVJ010000018.1, on the reverse strand, counting down.
GTAGTGGAATACTATAATAGAAATGGTGAAAAACAAACTATGGAAGCTGAAGACTTTTTAGCTGTTGCATGGCAACATGAGATGGAACATTTAACTGGTCATCTTTTTATAGAAAATCTTTCTTTTATGAAGAGAAAAAAGTTTGAAAAAGAGTGGAAGAAAAAGCTCAAGGCTCAAAAGAAAAAATAAATATATTGCATATTGCAATACTTTCAACTAAATCTTTGATTTAGTGTTAAAATCTCCCTATATTAATTCAAGGGAAAACTCATGAAACAACTCAAGTGTGCATCAATAGATGGTTTTGAAGCTATTAGTGTGGATGTCGAATCTTCATTTACAAAAGGGTTACCCTCATTCTCAATTGTAGGTTTAGGAAATAGTGCTATTCAAGAATCAAAAGATAGAATAAAATCATCCTTACTTACAAATAATTTTAAATTCCCACCTAAAAAGATCACTATCAATTTATCCCCATCAGAAATAGCAAAATCAGGTAGCCACTTTGATATGGCTATAGCACTTTTAAT
>CBFHVJ010000017.1:0-16565 GCA_965659435.1 uncultured Arcobacteraceae bacterium | reverse complement strand
GCTGCTGGCTTCTTAGCTCTAAAATCAACTGCACTTAATGTTGATGGAATCATTGTAGCCGCTGCTACACCTAAACCTAATCCTACAAAATTTCTTCTATTCATCATATTCTTATTCCTCTTTAAATTTTTTAACTAGTGGAGAGCTATTATTTTTCTAGCTCTATTCCACTTGCATTGATCATATAATCAATAACTTCTTTCATCTTAGCATCATCAAAATCTGTACCACCTCTTGGAGGCATACCACCGATACCTTTGATACCATTTTCATGAACTTTTTCAAGTCCTTGTTCCATTACAGTTTCCCAAGCTTCTTTATCACCAACTGCTGGAGCACCTAGTGCATCAGTAGCATGACAAACAGCACAAGATGCTTCATAGTCTTTTTGACCTGGAGCTAAAGTAGACTCGTCAACTGGTGGTAAATCTCTAACTGTAGATGGTTCTGGTTCCATATCACCTAATTCTTCTTTAATTCTTAATACAGGAACTTCACCTTTAATACAGTCAGTCATACATCTTTTTCCAGTACCAAACTCAGCAAAATTACTTAAGTATGCTTTCATATTCTCAACACCTTGTTGAGGGTTTTCTGGAGTATCAACATTTGGATAGAAACCATCTGCATTTGGCATATCAACATCTTGGAAGTTAGCTTTACTTAACTCTTCAATATCATCACCGTTTTTAAATGTTACTTCATTTGCATTTAATAAATATGCAGTAATTGCATATGTTTCACTATTTGATAAACTCTTTGGATGTGGGAATGGCATTGCATCTTGGATATACCAGAATAATGTACTAGCATACGGCCAATAAGAACCAATCACTTTTCTTGGTGGCTCTGGATTTGGATCTTCATGTGCTGGATCCATTAACTGATTTGTTAAAGAATCTTTACTTCCTCCAGATAATGGTGGGTAACCTTTTCCACCTGAACCAAATTCACCATGACACATAACACATTGTGCATCATAAAGCTCTTCACCCCATTCAATATCACCTTTAGCAATAACTTTATTACCATTTTCATCTACGATTGGTTTACCATGTTTTGTATCATACATTGGCATACCCGTACCATCTGGCATTGCATCAATATTCCAAGCAGCAATCTCTGTTGGAGTTGGAACTTTACCATATGTAAAGTTCTTTACTTCTTGAGTATTTACATGATAAGCAGTATATTTACCATTTTTAGTTTCATATATTACTCCACCATCAACAGCTTTGTCTTTAGAGATCTCAAATGCAGTTGCAGAAGAGATTAACATAGATGCAGATAGGCTTAAACCAATAAGTGCTTTCTTAAGCATTGTGTTTTCTAATGTGTACATTATTTACCTCTCCTTTAGTAGTAACTTCCCAAGTTGTAATTGCATTTCTGTGGTATACAGACTCTACACCAACTTTAGATGTTTCTTCATCAATAGTTGGTTGAACATTACCAGCATCATCTACAGCTCTACTTGCTAATAATAATGGTTTACCTTCATATCTATACATGAAACTAAATCTTGTCCAACATTTTGGTAATACTAAACCTTTTAAGCTAGCTTCAACCCAGTTGTCTCCACCATCAAATGTAATATCAACATGTTTAACTGTACCATGACCTGACCAAGCTAAACCTTCAATTTCAACTAAGTCACCTTTTTTAAGGTCTGTCCATGGTTTTTCTGGACATGGTTTAGTGATTACTGAGTTAACCTCATTTGGCCAGAAGTATTGTATTGCTTTACCAGATGGTTGAAGCATAGTATACTTAGAAGTTTCCTCTTTAGAATGCCAAGGCTTATTAGAGAACTCTAATCTTTTTAACCATTTAGTATTTAAGTTACCTTCCCAACCTGGAACGATTAATCTTACTGGATAACCTTGCTCTGGTCTTAATGCTTCACCATTTTGTCCCCATACGATCATAGCATCATCTAATGCTTTTTCTACAGGAATTGTTCTTGGGTTACCAGCATTATCTGAACCTTCAGCCATCATCCATACAGCGTCTTTTGTTAAACCAATATCATCTAAGATAGTTTTTAACATAACTCCAGTCCATGAAGCACAAGACATCATACCTTTAAGGAACTGTAAATTATTAAACTGTGGTGCTCTCCACTCAGGTGATCCATTTGCTGGACACTCAATGAAGTAAGTTCTTGTTTCACATGGGTATCTTTTTAACTCATCTAAAGTTAAAACGATTTCTCTCTCTACAGCACCATGAATCATAAGTCTAAATTTATTTGGATCTACAATTGCTGTACCACCATGATCTCTACAGAAGAATAAACCATTTGGTGTAATAATTCCTTCTGATTCATGAATTGGACACATTGAAATAGAGGCATACATATCACCAGATGATAAAAGCTCTGTTGTTCTTCTTGTGTTTCTATGCTCATAAGGAGAAGGGATACCATATCTATTTTTATCAACAGGTAATCCTAATTTAACTCCCCATTCAGCTTCATCAACAATTGCAACATCATCAGCTTTTACAGTTACTGGTGAAACAACACTAGCTGCTGCAATAGCACTTACAGAGTAAGCTGCAGTTTTCTTAAAAAAATCTCTTCTACTAACATTCTTAGTAGAACTATTGTCTAATTTTTTTGTCATTTTTCCTCCATCTAATTTTCTACATCTTTAGCCTTCAAAACTAAAACGAGTGATTATATTCTAAAATTTGTCAAATTGTCAAGTCTTTTTTCTATAAATTTTTAATATATGTAACACACTATAAAGCTAGCTTTTATTAATTATAAAATTTTTATATAAAAGTGTCTAATTTCCCTATTTTAAAGGCTTTATAGAATTTTCTTATGTTTTCTATAATTAAAAATAATTACTTATATGTGTATAAAGGTAACAAGATTACAAACTTGACATTGTGTAGATTTTACCCTATAATATATAAGAATTTATTATATTATTTTAATTTATAGGAATTATAATGTCTCAAAATATTATGTCACAAACAATTGGAAAAGTTTTAAAACTATTTATATCGATAGAAGGTACATCAACTAGAATTAGAAAAGAAAATATATTAGTTGACAAAGGTGGTGTACAGATTGATAAGTTTTATAAAAAAGATCTAAATAGATCTATCCTATTAACATCAAAAAAAAGCTATGATATGGTAGAAGAGAAAAATATCAACATTAACTACGGCCAACTAGGGGAAAATCTACTTATCGATTATAATCCATATGATTTTGAGATTGGTACAAAAATTCAAATTGGAAATACTATCTTAGAGATCACTCAACACTGTACACTTTGTAAGGGATTATCTAAAATAGATAGCTGTGTGCCAAAACTATTGAAACAAGACCGAGGTGTTTTCGCTAGAGTTCTTCAAGAGGGAATCATTTATGAAAATGATTCTATCTCTATTATAAAATAGTAATAATATTTCATTTCACTTTTATGCTATAATCCAATCAAAATAATTTAAAGGTAATCTATGAAAATACAAATGGAACCTATGGGTGAATATCAAACAAATTGTTATATCGTAACTATCGATGATAAAGATATTATTATCGATCCAGGTATTGGTGCTACTCCATGGGTAATACAAAGAGTAAATAATCCAGTAGCAATTTTAAATACACATGCACATTTTGATCATGTATGGAGTAATCAAGCTTTAGCTGAACAGTTAAACATACCAATTTATTGCCCTGAAGCTGATTGTTTTATGTTAGAGGAAGATCCTTTACATAGAGGAGCTCCAAAAAGTGAAGCTGATGTTGAAGTAACACCTGATCAAATTATTAATATTGAAGGGATTGAAGTTCAATTTCACTTTTTCCCTGGTCATACTCCAGGATGTAGTGCTATAGAAATTGAAAATACACTTTTTAGTGGTGATTTTATATTTGCAGGAAGTATTGGTAGAGTTGACTTCCCTTTCTCAAATCCAAAGGATATGAAAGAGAGCATCAACAAAGTTTTATCTTGGAAGAAAGATATAAAAATATATACAGGGCATGGTAACCCTACTACATTAAATAATGAGCGAGCCTCATTAAGAAACTGGCTTAACTACATTTAGTAGTTAGCCAATAAACTTAGCAATAATATCACCCATCTCTGAACAATTAACTTGAGTCTTACAATCGTAAGCAGCTAAATCACCTGTTCTATAACCTTCAGCCATAGCTTTTTTAATTGCACTGTCAATAGCATCTGCAGCTACATCTTCATTTAATGAGTATCTTAACATCATAGAGGCACTTGAAATAGTAGCAATTGGATTTGCAATTCCTTGTCCTGCAATATCAGGAGCAGATCCATGAATTGGTTCATAAACTGCAGTTTTTTCACCAGTACTTGCTGATGGTAATAGTCCAATAGAACCACTTAGCATTGATGCTTCATCTGATAAAATATCACCAAAGATATTTCCAGTTAACATAACATCAAATTGTCTTGGATTTGCAATAAGTTGCATAGCAGCATTATCAACATACATATGAGATAATTCAACTTCAGGATATTCTGTTGCAATTCTTTCAACGGTATCTCTCCATAGCTGAGAAACATCAAGTACATTTGCTTTATCAATTGAACAAACTCTTTTATCTCTTTTCATTGCTAATTTAAATGCAACATGAGCAATTCTTTCAATTTCGCAAACAGTATACACCATAGTATTCCATCCCTTATCTTCAGTTTTACCTTTTGGTTCACCAAAGTAAATTCCACCAATAAGTTCTCTAACAACCATAATATCAACACCTTTGATAACTTCTGGTTTTAAGCTACTTGCATCAACTAGCTCATCATAAACTACTGCTGGTCTAAGGTTTGCAAATACACCCATCTCTTTTCTAAATCTTAATAATCCAGATTCAGGTCTAAGTTCTCTTGGTTGATTATCCCATTTTGGTCCACCAATAGCACCAAATAAACAAGCATCAGAGGCTAGAACACCATCAATTGTCTCTTGAGGAAGAGGATTACCTGTAGCATCAATTGCACAACCACCCATTAAATATTCTGAATAATTGAAATTAATATCAAATTTTTTTCCAACTGCATCTAAAACTTTAACAGCTTCATCTACAATTTCAACACCAATTCCATCACCTTTAATAAGTGAAATATCATAATTTTTAGACATTATTTATTTTCCTTTGCTTCTTTTGCAGCATATTCCATTAATCCACCACAAGCGATTAACTCTTGCATAAATTCAGGAATAGCAGTAAATTTATATTCTTTCTTTGTTGTATTGTTAATAATCATACCATTATTAAGATCAACAGAGATCTCATCACCTTCTGTAATTTCAGCAGCTTCTGGTAATTCAAAAATAGGTAATCCCATATTAAATGCATTTCTATAAAAAATTCTTGCAAATGTTGGAGCGATAACAGCAGCAACACCTGCAGCTTTTAAAGCGATTGGTGCATGTTCTCTTGAACTTCCACATCCAAAGTTTTCACCAGCAACAATAATATCACCCTTACTAACTTTTGAAGGGAATTGCGGATCTGCATCTTCCATAACGTATTTTGCTAAATGTTCAGGGTCACTACTATTTAGATATCTTGCAGCGATAATTAAATCTGTATCGATATTATCACCAAAAGTCCAAACTTTTCCATCTATTTTATCATTCATAACTATCTTCCCAATTTTAAATTTCTTGAATTTTATCTAAACATTTTAGTATACTTACTGAAATATAATTATCTTTTTAGAAATTTTCGGTATAATACGCGCCTTAATCAACTTAAATTGAAGGTGCAAAAATGGCTACAAAAGATATCAATTCTGAAATTGAAAAATTATTTAAAGAGCATAAAGACTCTGTATTAACACACGAAAAACTTATATCAATATTCCCTAAAGCACCAACAAAAGCCAACGTAAAAAAAACTATAGCCTTAGCACAATTATTTAATGTTACACTAACTAGTTCAAGAGATCATGCTATTGAACTAAAAAAAGCAGAAATTAAAAGAAAAGAAGAAAATAGACTTAAAATGGCTGCTGGCGGCGGTGAGGATAGTGAAAAGTATAACCTATTAAAAGCAAAAGAACTATCTGAGTGGAGTAGAAGTGATTCTCCTGTGAGAATGTACCTAAGAGAGATGGGTAAAGTTCCACTTTTAACAAAAGAGGAAGAGATCGAAATTAGTATGAAGATCGAAAACGGTGAAGATGCTATCTTAAATGCAATCTGTTCAGTACCATACTTAATCGATTTTATACTTGATTATAAAGAACCACTAGTAAATAGAGAAAGAAAAGTTAAAGAGTTATTCAAAAGCTTTGATGATAATGATGATTCTAACTCTGATGAAGAAGAGATTGAAACAGAAGATGATAATGTAGAAGATAGTGAAGATACTAAAAAGAAAAAGAAATTAGATAAAAGATCAGAACAAATTATCACTGAATTTAAAGCTTTAGAAAAAGCCAAAAAAGATTGGTTAAAGTTTATTGCAAAAGAAACTGAAACAAGTGAAAATGAGTTAGATCAACTTCACTATACACTTGCAGTTTCACATAAAAAACACAATATTAAATCTGCACTTATGATATTAGCTCCTACAAGTAAACTAATTACTGAAATTGTTAAAACTATGGAAACAGCTTTAAGTAGTGATGATAGCTATGAAACTGAATTAAAAAGACTAGAATATAAGCTACCACTATTTAATGATACTCTAAAAGAAAATCACCAAAATATTCTTGATAAAATTACAAAATTATCAAAAGTTGATATTATTGGAATGGTTCCAGAGGTTACTATGGTTAGTACTTATATGGAGATTAAAAAACTATTCCAAACAAAAGAAGCAAGTCAAGGTGGATTTGATTTAGAAGAGCAAGAGTTAAAAGATATTCTTGACCAAATTAAAATTGGTAAAAAGATCACAGATGAAGCTAAATATAGAATGGCAAAATCAAACCTTAGACTAGTTGTATCTATTGCTAAAAGATACACAAATAGAGGTTTACCATTCTTAGACCTTATTCAAGAGGGTAATATTGGTCTTATGAAAGCTGTTGATAAATTTGAGTATAAGAAAGGTTACAAATTCTCTACTTATGCAACATGGTGGATTAGACAAGCTATCTCAAGAGCAATTGCAGATCAAGCAAGAACTATTAGAATTCCTATCCATATGATTGAAACAATCAATAAGATCAATAAAGTTATTAGAAAAGGTCTTCAGGAAAATGGAAAAGAGCCAGATACAGCAACAATTGCTAAAGAGGTTGACTTAACAGAAGAAAAAGTAAAACAGGTAATTAAGATTACAAAAGAGCCTGTTTCACTTGAAGCTCCTATTGGTAGTGAAGATGATGGTAAATTTGGAGATTTTGTACCAGATACAAGTACACCTACTCCACTTGACAATATCATGGGTGAAGATTTATTAAATCAAATTGATAATATCTTAGAGCAATTAAATGAAAGAGAACAAGCTGTAATCAGAATGAGATTTGGTCTAATGAATGATGCATCAGATAGAACTCTTGAAGAGATTGGTAATGAACTAAGTGTTACTAGAGAAAGAGTAAGACAAATTGAATCAAGTGCTATTAAGAAACTAAAGCACCCTAAAGTAGGTAAAAACCTTAAAAATTACGTAGAGAGTTAATCTCTACATCTTTTTTAATAGATGAGATTAAATAATCCCATCTATTTTTAATAATGACTTAACATCTGGCTTTCTATTGGCTAACTGAAAATACAGATCATTCATATCTTCACTTCCACCTTTACCTAAAATCAAATCTTTATATTTTGAAGCTAGTTCTTTATTAAATGTTCCATTATCTATAAATAGATAAAATGCATCAGCACTTAATACTTCAGCCCATTTATAACTGTAATAACCCGCTGCATACCCTCCTCCAAAAATATGTGCAAAACCATTTTGGAATTTATTATATTTTGGTGGTTTAACAACTGAAATTTCATCTCTTAAAGTATCTAGAAGATTTTGAACCTCTTCACCTTGATATATATTTTGATGTAATTTAAAATCAAATAAAGCAAATTCACACTGTCTTAACATAGATAGTGATGATTGGAAGTTTTTTGCTTTAATAAGTTTATCTATCATTTCATCATTTAATACTTCATTTGTTTCATGATGTTTTGCAAACATCTTTAATACATCTTTATCATAACTAAAATATTCAAGGAACTGTGAAGGAAATTCAACTACATCCCAAGCAACACCATTAATACCACTTACAAATGGTTCATCAACATCACTTAAAAGATGATGTAATGCATGACCCATCTCATGAAATAGTGTTACAACATCACTATGTCTTAAAAGAGATGGTGTAGTTTCTGTAGATATTGGAAAATTACATACAACATATGCTGTTGGTAACTGTATTGCTGTTTCATCTTTATATCGCGTATGCCAGTTATTCATCCAAGCACCACCACGTTTCTCTTTTCTAGCTTCAAGATCGATATATAACCTAGCTATTTTCTTTCCATCTTCACTAATATCATAAGCATAAGCTTTTTCATGCCATGTTTCTACATCTACTTTTGAAAATTGAATATTTAATAATTTATCAAGGAAACTAAATAGTCCATCTACTACACTGTTTGATTCAAAGTATGGTCTATAAACCTCTTCATCAATATCATATTGTGCTTGCTTTAACTTTTCACTATAGTACGCTAAATCATAACTTTCTAAATCATTTAAACCATCAAGTTCCAATGCTAAAGCTTGCACCTCTTTTAATTCATCTTTAGCTTTTTCTTTACCATTTTGTGCTAAATCTTCTAAAAATTTGATAACAGCCATTTCAGATGATGCCATTTTAGTACTAAGTGAATATTGTGCATAGTTATCAAAACCTAAAAGTTTTACTTTTTCATCTTTTAGTTTTAATATAGAATCAATCACCTCACTATTTTGAGGAGCCCTTGTACAATATGCTTTATAAATTTCTTCTCTTTTTGATCTTGAGGTACCATAAGTAATATATGCTAAATATGATGGCATTTGTAATGTAAACTTCCATTTAGTTTTTCCATCTTTTTCATCTATAAAAGATGCTATCTCTAAATCTGAAGCTGGTATCTCATTAATATCATCTTCATTATCACAAATCATTTCACAAGCATTTGTAGCATCAAGTAAGTTTTGAGAGAATTGTTTACTAAGTTCACTAAGTTCTAAATTTAATTCTTTTAATCTATTTTTATCATCTTCATTTAGTCCACAGCCACCTAATTTAAAATCTCTAATCTCATTTTCAATAACTTTCTTTTGTGCAAGAGTTAAAGATGAAGTATCAATTGAAGCAAAAGCTTTAAAAAGATTTTCATTTTGTGAAACTTCACTACCGTATTCTGATAATAAAGGTAAACACTTACCATAAACTTCTTGTGTTAGTTCACTATTATTTACACTATCTAAATGAAAAGTTGGTGTAATAAATACATCAAGCTCTTCATTTAATAGCTGATATGGTAATACAAAATTAGTATATGTTTTCTCTTGAACTTTTAAAAGATTACTAATCTCTTTTCTATTTTTGTCTAAAAGAATTTCTAACTCATTTGGTATATTTGCTAGCTTTGAAATATCAAAACAATTATTTTGCATCTAAATTCACCATATCATAAAGTGCATATTTAATAGGTTCTGTATTTAAATGGATTGCTGAAGATATTGGAGCAATAAAGAATGGAGCATTTTCATCATATTCTAAAATTCCATTATCGTCTTCTGTTTGCATAAAATAGTTATAACCATTTTTTAAATTATAGATACTTTTATTATTTAGATCTAATCCTAATGCTTGTGCAAATTCTTTTGTTTTTTCATTTACTGTATCTTGGTCAAATGAATCTGTTTTTGTTAATGCAATTGCAAATTTTCTTTTTGCTAATTCAGTAGAGAATTTTTCAACTTCAACTTTAAGGACATTGTACTGATCAAGCATCTCTCTATAGTTTGCCATATCAATCATATATAATAATGTTTTAGTTCTCTCAATATGTCTTAAAAACTCTAATCCTAATCCTCTACCATCACTTGCACCATCAATAATACCTGGAATATCAGCCATTAAAAATGAGTTATATTCTCCAACATTTACAACACCTAAGCTTGGTGTTAATGTTGTAAATTCATAATTTGCAACTTCTGGTCTAGCATTTGATAGCGTTGATACTAAAGTTGATTTTCCAACATTTGGATAACCTACAAGTCCAACATCAGCAATAAGCTTTAACTCTAATCTTGTTTGCACTTCTTGACCAGGAAGTCCTGGCTGGTGGTATGTTGGTGTTTGATTTCTAGAGTTTTTAAAATGGTAGTTTCCTAGTCCACCTTTTCCACCTTCTAAAAATTTAACATTTTCACCTTCAGTTACTAAGTCTAATAAAACATCGCCAGTTTTTACATCGATAACTTGAGTTCCAGGTGGTACTTTTAAAACTAGAGGTGCACCAGATTTTCCAGTACATCTACTACCTTCACCTGGTTTACCATTATCAGCATTTACACCTTTTCTACCTTTAAACCATGATAATGTATCTGTATTATTATCAACTTCAAAAAAAACAGCTCCACCTTTTCCACCATCACCACCATCAGGTCCACCCTGAACAACAAATTTTTCTTTTCTAAAAGAGGTACAACCTTCTCCACCTCTTCCAGACTTAATACTCAACTCTACTTTATCTACAAACATTTTTATCCCTTGTATAAATGAAAAAAGGCACTATAGCATTAGCCATAGTGCCTTTTAAAAATCTTAAAATATCTAAATTACGAAGCAGCGTAAACAGATACTTTTTTTCTATTCTTATCTAAGTTCTCAAACTTAACTTCACCGTCAATTAATGCATATAAAGTATGATCTTTACCCATACCTACATTGTTACCTGCGTGAACTTTAGTTCCTCTTTGTCTAATGATGATGTTACCAGCAATTACTACTTCTCCACCAAATTTCTTAACTCCAAGTCTTCTACCAGCTGAATCCCTGTTATTATTTGTACTACCTTGACCTTTCTTGTGTGCCATACTATATCTCCTTAAGCTGCTATTTTAGTAATTCTAATTCTTGTGAAGCTTCTTCTGAAACCTCTTTTTAACTTAGAATCTTTTCTTCTTCTTTTCTTGTAAATGATAACTTTCTTATCTCTACCTTCTACAACAACCTCTGCAGAAACAGTTGCGTTCTCTACATCTTTACCAGTTTTTAAAGCACCATCGTTAACTGCTAGAACATCAGTGATCTCTAAAGTTTCTTTTGGCTCTTTGCTTAATTTATCAACGTTTAAAATATCACCTTCTGATACTTTATATTGCTTTCCACCACATTTAATAATTGCGTACATTCATTGCCTTTTTAATACCATTCAAGTTATGGTTAAATTTATTTTGGGAATTTTACTGAAAAATTCTTTAAAGTTTGCTTTAGCTATAGGCATTAACGATTAATGATAATCGTATAATGTTGCCATTAAATCTATCTCTATTAAAGCATTTTTTGGTAATGTTCTAACAGCAACTGTACTTCTTACAGGTTTATGATCGCCAAAGAACTCTGCGTACAGAACATTTACTATTCCAAAGTCATCCATATTATCTAAGAAAATATTTACTTTAACAACATTATCTACAGAACTTTCATTGTCATCTAAAATAGCCTTTAGATTAGCGAAAACCTGTCTAGTTTGTTTTTTAATATCATTTTCAATCATTTTTCCTTCTGGTGTTAATGCAATTTGACCAGATGTATATAATAAACCATTTACTTTTACAGCTTGTGAATATGGACCAATTGCCGCTGGTGCATTTTCTGTATGTAAAAACTCCATAAATATCCCTTTTATAATTGATTTTTAAAATTGTATCACAAAATAATAACTCTTTCCTGAAAAAAACTATATATTAAATGGTACTAGTTTCCCTTTTCGTAAATTCTGTATATTTTCTTGTATTTTTCGTAACATTATGACTTTTTTCTTAAACTCTTTCTCTTGATCATGTTTAACAAAATGTAATTTTCTTGTATAAAATTTTATTAGAAATATGAGTAATTGAGCTTTTAATTCATCTTCACTATAAACTTTTAATTCCTCTTTTAAGCTTATTCCCATAAGTGATGGATTTGAATAGTCTTGTAATAACATATGAAATTCATTTCGATGAACATCAAACATAGATTCATCAACAACATTTAATATAGTGTGGTATAATCTTTTTGACTCTAATGCTGTTTTAATCAAATTTAATTCTGCAATATCAACTGTAGAGAGTTCAATATTGTGTTGTCTATTATTTGTGTTTATTGCTGTTCTTATATGTTTTTGATTAATATCTAGTTTTATAGATATATATTGTTTATATTCGTCTTGAATTAAACTACTTAAACTACTAATAAATTCATTTACCTCATTAAGTGCTTTTTGTTTTTCTAAAGGTTGTAATAGATCATATTTTGAAATAATTGAGTCGATCACAAATGGTACAAAAGGTGTACTATTTGAGAAAATTCTATTTAACTCCTCAATATTGCCATCTTTAACCATATCAGCTGGATCTTTTCCATCTTCAAAAATTATCACTCCACCTTCAAAATTATTTTTACTTAAAAGTAAACTTGCCTTATATGCTGCATTTAGTCCAGCTTTATCACCATCATATGCTACTATAACTTTAGGGTCACCCCTTTGTAATAAAGGTAAATGATCAGCTGTTAACGCAGTTCCAAGTGTTGCAACAGCATTATCAAATCCAGCTTGATGTAACATCACAACATCTAAATACCCTTCAGTAACAATAATCTCATGTTTTTTATAGATAGATTTTGAAGCTAAGTTATATCCATATAACAATCTTGACTTGTTAAATATTTTTGTTTGTGGTGAATTTATATATTTAGCATTATGTCCACTAATAGTTCTTCCACCAAAACCACAAATATTGCCATTATTTGTAAAGATTGGAAATGTGATTCTATCAATAAACCTTGCATATAATCCATTCGTACCATTATCAATAAGCCCAAATTCTTTTGCATCACTTAGATTAAGCATATTCTGTTTTAAATAGTTAATAGTATCAAGTGAACCTGGAGCAAACCCTATTCCAAACTTTTCAATTGAAGATTCCCAAATACCTCTATCTTGTAAATATTGTACTGCTGTTTCATTTGTATATAACATCTTTACATAGTAACTATTAAGCTTATCGATTATTGAGAGATCTTGTTTTTTATAATTGCTATTTTCATATTCTAAACTAAAATTATACATTCCAGCTAATTTTTCAATCGCTTCAGGATAAGTTAACTTTTCATACTCCATCATAAACTTGATAGAATCACCACCTACTCCACATCCAAAACAATGGTATATCTGCTTTTGAGGACTTACAACAAAGCTTGGTGTATCTTCACCATGAAAAGGACAACATGCTTTAAAGTTTGCACCTGACTTTTTAAGTTGTAAAAATTGAGAGACTACATCTACTACATCTAGGGTAGTTTTAAGGTTTTCTATGGAGTTTTTGGATATCATGTAGTGATTATATCATATGAAATTTAAATATCTGTAGGGAACGTATAATATGTTTTTATCTTATCGAGATCCTCTATTTGGGATTATCGTTTTTTTTATTTTTATATTTGTTATCTCTGCAGCAACTTACCTCTTTGGATTATATAAAGAAAGAAAAGCTAGAAGGGAATATAGAAAGCTTCTTAAAAGATTTGAATTAGGATCATTAAAAGAGGATGACTATATACATCTATATAGAACATACAATCTCCCTTTTGATTCAATTTTACTTTTAGCTTCATCATTTCTCCATAAAGGCGATTACAATAAAGCTATTTCTGTTTATCTTGCACTTTTAAATGTAGTTGAAAGTCAAGTACAAAAAGAGGAGCTTTTAGAACTTTTAGGGACTACATACTTTAAGGGTGGATTTCTACAAAGAAGTAAAGATATTTTTCTAAAAATTTTAAAGTTCTCACCACGAAATATCAATGCACTTAATCATCTACTTATTATATATGAGAAACTAAATGACTATGATGGTGCAAATGATGTAATTGATGTACTAGGTGAACTATCAAAAGTAACTTCTAAAGAGAAGTTATATATTCAAACATTAAAGATCATATCTCATCCAACAAATACATTTGAACAAAATAGTGAAAGCCTTTTAAAGGTCTTAGATCAAGATAACAATATCCAAAGAATTGTTGCTCAATACCTTTTAAAATATAACCATATTGAGTTTTGGAATAATATTGAAAGATTCGATATAAAAAAGATTATTGATTTACTTTGGTATCAAAAACTTGAAGATATCAATTTTGACAAAGTAAATAAAAATCAATTTCTGCAAGAATTATATACAGCAAAAGGGTATATTCAAAATTCCACACAAAGCACAGTATTTGAACTAAATATCTTGATTAATTTATTAAAAACAAACGATCAAATCGCTGATCTTACATTTACATTTAGTTGTAGTAAATGTAAAAAGGTCCATCCAGTTCATGAATTGCGATGTCCAAGTTGCAACTCTATTTTGACATTAATTCCATCAACAAGAATTACAAAAAAACTATCTACGAATTTAGCGAGTTTAATGTAATGAAACATATTAAAATTTTTAGTGATGGTAGTAGTTTAGGTAATCCAGGTCCTGGTGGATGGGGTACAATATTATCATATAAAGATGTAAGAAAAGAGCTAAGTGGTTCGGAAGATAATACAACAAATAATAGAATGGAATTACTAGGAGCTATAAAAGGGCTTGAAGCACTAAAAGAACCTTGTATTGTCGAGATTATTAGTGATTCCTCTTATGTAGTAAAAGGGATAAATGAATGGCTTTTTAATTGGGTTAAAAAAGGATGGAAAAACTCATCAAGACAAGATGTAAAAAACTCTGATCTTTGGAAAAAATATATTGAGGTTTCTCAACAACATAAAGTAACAGCAATATGGGTCAAAGGTCATGCAGGACACGAAGAAAATGAAAGGTGTGATTTTTTAGCGCGAAGTGAAGCTGAAAAACTACAAAACAATCTATAAGGAGAAAAAATGACAGATAATTTTACAAATCTAGAAAAGTGTTTGGATTATAAGTTTAATGATAAGAATTTAATAATCGAAGCACTTACACATAAAAGTTACAAAAAACCATACAGCAATGAGAGACTAGAGTTTCTAGGGGATGCTGTATTAAATCTTATTGTTGGAGAATACTTATACAATAAATTTCCAGATTCAAACGAGGGTGAACTTTCTAAAATGAGAGCTAGTCTAGTAAATGAACAAGGTTTTACCAAACTTGCTGTACAAATAAACTTAGGTGACTATATCTTTGTTTCAAATGCAGAGGATAGAAATAGAGGTAGGGAGAAACCATCTATTTTATCAGATGCTTTTGAAGCTATTATGGGTGCAATTTATATTGAGTCAGGATTAGACACAGTAAAAAATATCATCTTAAGACTACTGGAAACTGGTTATGACACAATCAATTTAGATAATTTATTTAGTGACTATAAAACTGCTTTACAAGAAGTAACTCAAGCTAAATTTGGTTCTATCCCAACATATAAGCTAGAAGGTTCAACTGGACCTGATCATCAAAAAGAATTTGAAATATCAATTTGGATAGATGATAAATGTTATGGTAAAGCTATAGGTAAAAGTAAAAAAATTGCTCAACAAGCAATTGCAAAAATTGCTTTAGAAAAAATCAATAGTGAAGAAAACTAAAGGAATATTATATGCAAAATAGTTTTGGTGCAAAATTTAGATTTACAACATTTGGTGAGTCACATGGAAAAGCATTAGGGGTAATAGTTGATGGTGTTCCTGCAGGTCTTACTATAGATGAAGAGTTTATCCAGAGTGAAATGGATAGAAGAAAGCCAGGTAAAAGTAAGTTTGAAACTCAAAGAAAAGAATCTGATAAAGTTGAAATTTTAAGTGGTGTATTTGAAAGTAAAAGTACAGGTACTCCAATTGCTATGGTTATTTTTAATGAAAATCAAAAAAGTAAAGACTATACAAATGTAAAGGATCTATTTAGACCAGGTCATGCTGATTTTACATACTTTCAAAAATATGGGATTAGAGACTACAGAGGTGGAGGAAGAAGTAGTGCCAGAGAAACAGCAGCTAGAGTTGCAGCTGGAGCTATTGCTAAATTAATGATTCAAGAATTAGGTATCCAAGTTGAAAGTGGTATTTATGAAATTGATGGTATCAAAAGTGAAACAATAAATTTTGCTGATGCCAAAGATAGTACAATTTTTGCACTTGATAAAACTGTAGAAGATAAACAAAAGAAAGCAATTGAAAATGCTCTTAATGAGCATGATAGTGTTGGTGGTGTTGTACTGGTAAAGGCTTCTAATGTACCAGCAGGTTTAGGTGAACCAATGTATCATAAGCTTGATGGTCAAATTGCTAATGCTATGATGGGTCTGAATGCTGTTAAAGCAGTAGAAATTGGTGACGGTTGTGATTCAAGTAGAAGTAAAGGAAGTATCAATAAT
>CBFHVJ010000016.1:259-18157 GCA_965659435.1 uncultured Arcobacteraceae bacterium | reverse complement strand
TTGGTACAGTAATATCTAAGGGTTTCAGTTTTCCTTTTAATGGCTCAATTTCTATCCAACTGTCTTCATTTGTTTTAATAGATGCACCCATACCATTTAACATTCTCTCCGTATGATCTCGACTAAGAAGGTTTTCTTTGTAGTATGAAGTTGTATCAGCTTGTAGTGCAGCTAAAATAAGTGCAGATTTTACTTGAGCTGAATCTATTGGAGAGTGATATTTAAATGATTTTAGTTCACCACCTCTAATATGTAGTGGAGCTTTATTTCCGTCTTCTCTACCATCAATCTTTGCACCTACATCTCTTAATGGAGCAGCAACTCTTTTCATAGGTCTACTTCTTAGGTATTTATCTCCAGTTAAAACAAAACTTCCTTTGATACCTGAAAGTAGTCCTGCATATAGTCTCATTCCTGTACCGGCATTTCCACAATCAAGAACATCATCTGGTTCTGTTAGGTTTTGAGGAGGAGTAATAGTGATAGTTTCACCATCATCATCAATAGTTGCACCAAGTTTTTGAGCAATTCGAAGTGAATCCATTGTGTCTTCACCTCTAAGGAAATTTTTAACTATTGAAGGTTGATCGCTAAAGAGACTGAACATAGCACATCTATGTGAAATAGATTTATCACTTGCAATATTGTCTATAACAATATCAAAAGAATTTTCAAGTTTTTCAATAGTTATTTTTTCCATAAATTACCTTTATCTAATACCAATATTTAATTTATTATTTAATTGTTCTAAAATTTGTTCCATGATGCCATTGATGTCATTTTCATCCATTGTTTTTTCATCATGCTGTAAAACAAATTTAATTGTTAAACTTTCATTATCACCGAGTTTTTCATCACTATAGATATCTACTAAATTAAACTGTTTTATCTCTTGGATATTTAGTTCATTGATAGCTAGTTTAATTTTTCTATACTCTAAAGATTTTGGAGCGATAATACTTAGATCTCTTTTTGAAGCCTGGAACTTTGAGATATCAGTTGCTGTTATAAATCTATTAGGAATTTTATCAAAATCAATTTCTGCAATAAAAGTATCATCAATATCAAAGTCATTTGTTACACTCGGATGCAGTTTACTAATATAACCAATTGTTTGACCATCAATAATAATATCACCATTTTGATATGGATGGATAAAATTATTAGATTGTTCTTTCATAGGTTCAAGCTCAAAGTCACCAATTATATTTGATACTTTAGAGGCAAATGTAAATAGGTCCATCATTTTAGGCTTACCTGCATTAGAGATATTCTCATTTTCCACTATACCACTATAGATAAAAGACAGTTTTCTTGACTCTTCTCTTGTAGTATTAAATACTGTGCCACTTTCAAATAGTGACACTCTATTAAACCCATGTTTATAGTTATGACTTACTGCTTCAACTAAATTTAGTAGTAGAGTTGTTCTAAATGTATTTAATTCTTTTGTAATTGGATTAGATATATCTTTATTATTTAGTACAGTTGGAAAATTATATTTTTCTAAGCTTTCTCTTGAACTAAATACATAAGTAATAGTTTCAAAGAATCCATTTGAAATAGCTTTTCTTCTTAAATTATTTCTTTTAACTATATCAATAGAAGTTGTATTTTTATGATTTTTTTCATCCATTGCAAGTGGTTTTGCTTCAATATTATCAATCCCTACAATTCTTACTATCTCTTCAGTAATATCAGCAATATTTTTAATATCATGCCTAAATAATGGTACTTCAATACTTAAAATCTCATGGTTTGAAAGTTTTACTTTAAACTTTAATGATTCTAGAATCTGGATTATTTTAGTAGGATCTATCTCTTGACCAATAAGTGAATGGATTTTAGATATTTTTAAAGTTAAGATAGTTTTAGATTCTTCTTTAACAAAATGTTTTGTACTTTTATGGATTAAAACATTACACATTGAAAGAGTATGGTGTAGATATTCAGTTCCTAGTTCTAAATCATATTCACTTCCTCTAGAACTTCTATAGTAAATATCATCTGTTTTAATTTTAGTATCAAACACTTTTTGCGAAATATATTCTGGATTTACATATAAGGCTGCTAATAATACTTTTGAGATATTATCACTCTTTTCAATGATTACATCATTTGTATTGATAGCAATTGTTGAAATTTTATCTTTACCGTAGAGTGATTCAAATCCATTTTCATCTTCTTTAATAATTACTTTACATAGGTTGTAATCATCTTTGTCTAATTTTTTAGCTGAGATATCATACAAAACACCTACAGAATGAGTTGCGTAAGCTGCAGCTGTTAATGCTTCATTTTTATTATAGCATGATGCAATAGCTGTTCTTATTCTTAAAAGTGTAGGAAGTTTAAATTCATTAAAATCTGCAGAACTTAAAATCAATTGAGAGTTTAAAGCACCTTCTGAAGAAGCATTTAAAATTTGACCAATTGTGATATCTGAGTAGTTGATATTAGGATTGAAGGATTTAAACTTAATATTAAAATATGAGCTTAAATCTCTTGCTACACCATTGATACTTAGACAGTCTCCTCTATTAGCAGTAAGTTCAATTTCGATAACTTCATCATTTAAAATATCATAACTATTTAACTCTTTTCCCAGCTCTAGTTGACCAATAGAATTATCTAAAACTAAAATACCATCATTTGATTCAGGTAATCCAATTTCTGAAGAGCTACAGATCATACCATTTGATTCTACACCTCTAAGTTTTGCTTTTTTAATTTTAAAATCTTCACCTAAAATAGCACCAACTGTAGCAACAGGTACATATTGACCAGCAGCTACATTTTTTGCGCCACAAACAATTTGAGTAGTTTTATCACCAAGATTAACTTGACAAATATTTAGTTTATCTGCATCTGGATGTTTTTCACAAGATTCAACATGACCAACCTTTACACCAGTAGGGATAATGATAGTAGATGTACTATCTACTTCTAATCCAATAGAATTTAGAGCAGTACAAATTTCATCTGTACTAATTTTTTCAATATCTATAAATTCATTTAACCAATTTCTTGTAATTATCATCTAAACTGTCCTAATAATCTAATATCACTTTCAAATAAGCTTCTTAAGTCTCCAATTTGGTGTAATAGCATTGTAAATCTTTCAATACCAAGTCCAAATGCATATCCACTTACATTTTTATATCCAACTGCTTTAAATACATTTTCATCAACAATACCACAACCCAGTACTTCAAGCCACCCAGTATGCGAACATACTCTACATCCACAGCTTTTTCCAGTTGATTCATCTTTACAGAAGATACAGCTAATATCAACTTCAGCAGATGGTTCTGTAAATGGGAAGAATGATGGTCTAAATCTAACCTCTACATCACCAAACATATGTTGTAAAAATTCAACCATTATATGTTTTAAATTTGCAAATGAAACTTGATCTTCTTTATCAACTACAAGACCTTCAATTTGATTGAACATTGGAGTATGAGTTAAGTCAAAGTCTCTTCTAAATACTGTTCCAGGAGCGATCATTCTAATAGGTGGTTGAGTATTCATCATAGTTCTAATTTGTACAGGAGAAGTATGAGTTCTTAAAAGTTTTCCATCGTTACAATAGAAAGTATCTTGCATATCTCTTGCTGGATGGTATTTAGGGAGGTTTAATGCTTCAAAGTTATGGAAATCGTCTTCTACAAAAGGTCCCTCCTCAACACTAAAGTTTAAGTTTTGGAAGTATGTCGTAATTCTTTCTAATGTATCTTGTACAGGATGTGTTGCACCATTGTTTTTTGTTGGGCTAAACTTTGTAACATCAAGTTGTTCTTCTTTTAGTTGCGCATCTAAAGCTAAAGCCATTAAGATTGTTTTTTTAGAGTCAATTGCTTCTGTAACTTGTGTCTTTTGCTCATTTAAACTTTGTGCAAATGCTTTTTTTTCAGGGCCAGGTACATCTTTCATCTTTGCAAACTGTGCAGTTAGTGTACCTTTTTTCCCTAAAATATCAATTCTAAGTTGTTCTAATTTATCTAATGAATCACAAGATTCAATATTTTCTAACCATTCTTGTACCAAGAATATCTCCTGTAAATTGTTATAATTGGTAGGGATTATATCTAAAGGCTTATTATAGTTTGGTTATACTATTTCATAAGAAAAAAAAGGAGTTTTATATGTGTATTTTTTGTAAAATTGTAGAGGGTGAAATCCCAAATAAAACGATATTAGAAACTGAAAATTTTTTAGCATTTGAGGATATAAATCCAGCAGCTAAAATTCATGCATTAATTATTCCAAAAGTGCATGTTCAGTCATTTAATGAGATGACACCAAATATTATGTCAGAGATGACGACATTTATCCAAGAAGTTGCTTTAACTTTAGGTGTAAAAAGTGATGGGTATAGACTTATTACAAATATTGGTAATAATGGTGGTCAAGAGGTTGGACATATTCATTTTCATCTATTAGCTGGTGAAAAGTTAGGCCCACTTCACGTAAAAAATGACTAAAAGGCTATTAGCTGAATGGGAGCATCAAAGTTGTATACAACTGATGTTTCCACATCAACAAAGTGATTGGAATTGGTATTTAGATGAGATATTACCAGTTTTTGAACAGATTGCTATTACTATTTCAAAATATCAAACATGCTTAGTTTGTTACAACGATGAACAAAATATATCAAATATTAAAAATCAAGCAAATATTATTTTTAAACATGTAGATTCAAATGATACATGGTGTCGAGACTTTGGAGCTATTACGATTGAAAATGGGGATAAAAAACAACTTTTGGACTTTACATTTAATGGATGGGGAAAAAAGTTTGATGCTAAAAAAGATAATTTAGTAAATAAACAAATATTTGATGATATTCAAACAATTGACTTTATATTAGAAGGTGGTAGTATTGATACAAATGGCCAAGGAGTTGTGTTAACTACGACAGATTGTCTACTTGAAAAAAATAGAAATCCACAATTTTCAAAAGATGAAATCGATCAAAAGCTTAATGAATATCTTGGGGCTAATGAAGTTATATGGCTTAACCATGCTTTTTTAGAAGGGGATGATACAGATTCCCATATTGATATGCTTGCTCGATTTGTAAATGAAGATACGATTGTTTATGTAAGCTGCGATGATAATGGTGATATCCATTACGATGCTTTAAAAAAGATGGAAGATGAATTAAAAAAAACATCATTTAATCTGGTAGCTTTACCATGGATAGAAGCTAAATATTATGATGGTGAAAGATTACCAGCAAGTTATGCTAATTTTTTAATTATAAATGGTGCAGTTTTAGTACCTACATATGAAGATAAAAATGATCAAAAAGCTTTAGATATTTTAGAAAAATCATTTCCTAATAGAGATATAGTCGGAGTTGATTGTAGTAAGATAATAAGACAACATGGAAGTTTACATTGTCTTACTATGCAATATTACTAGACCTTTTAGGGTCTAGTATTTCCGTCACCTAATATTTTGAACTTGTAAGTTGTAAGTTCATTAATCCCCATAGGTCCTCGGGCATGAAGTTTATTAGTACTAATTCCAACTTCAGCACCAAATCCAAACTGTCCACCATCTGTAAATTGTGTTGAAGCATTTAGGTATACACAAGCTGAATCAACACTATTTAAAAATTTTTCAGCAATTGTATAGTTTTCAGTAATAATAGCATCAGAATGATCTGATCCAAATTCTCTAATATGTGAAATTGCTTGATCAACACCATTTACAATTTTAATTGATAAGATATTATCTAAATATTCAGTATCAAAGTCTTCATTTGTTGCTAGGTTTACATCAATAATATTTGCTGTATTCTCACACCCTCTTAACTCAGTCTTATATTTGTCAAATTCCTCTTTTAAAAGTGGTAGAACTGTTGGAGCGATTTTGCTATCTACAAGCATTGTTTCCATCGCTCCACAAATACCTGTTCTTCTACATTTTGCGTTGATTGATACATCAATTGCTTTTTGAATATTTGCATCATTATGGATAAATGTATGGCATAGCCCTTTATCGTGTTTTACAACTGGAACAGAAGAGTTTTCACTAATATATTTTATAAGTGCTGAACCACCTCTTGGGATAATTAAATCTACATATTGATCTTGTTTGATTAAGTTAGAAACACCTTCTCTACTACTATCTGGAAGAAGTGATACAATCTCTTTAGGAAGATTGTTTTTTGTTAGTGCTTCTTGTAAAACCTTAGCAATAATTGTATTACTATGAATAGCTTCTTTCCCACCTTTTAAGATACAAACATTTCCACTTTTTAAACAAAGTGCTGCTGTATCACTTGTAACATTTGGTCTTGATTCATAAATAATACCAATTACACCAATAGGAACTGTAATCTTTTGGATATTAAGCCCAGACTCTGTTGACCAACCTTCTATAATTTTTCCAACAGGCTCTTTTAGCATAGCTATCTCTTTAATCGCATTTGCCATATCTTTGATTCTTGATTCATTTAAAAGAAGTCTATCCATAAGTGCTGAACTTAAATTGTTCTCTATCCCTGATTGGATATCTTTTTTATTTTCATTCTCAATAAGTTCTATATTATCAAGAAGTGCTTGAGCCATATCATTTAAAATTTTATTTTTTTCTTTAGTTGTTAAAGTTGCAATGATATTACTTGCATTTTTTGCATTTTCTAAAAACTGCTCCATAAAAATCCTTTAATTGTTTCCTAATTCTTTTGCTCTTTTGTAAGCTTGCTCAATTGCATCGATACATGATGCTCTTACATTTCCATCTTCTAAAGCCCCGTATCCAGCTGCTGTTGTTCCACCTGGGCTCATCACACCATCTTTTAAAAGTGCTGGATGTGTTGTCTGGATAAGTTTTCCAAAACCACCAAAAAGTCCTTGCATTACTTTCATAGCATCATCTCTTTTTAGCCCCTGTTTTACTGCACCATCTGCTAGTGCTTCAGCCATTAATGCCAAATATGCGGGACCACTTCCCGCAAGTGCTGTTGCAATATCTATCTCTTTTTCACTATTTAACCATAGTGTTGGACCAATGGCACCTAACAGTTTTATTGCTTCTTCTTTATAAGCTATATCACCTGTTAATGTTGTCATTGATTCTTGAACACTTGCAGCTAGATTTGGCATAGTTCTTACAACAGCATCAGTTTGGATATTTGCTTTTATTTGTTCTAATGTAGTTCCCGCTAATACAGAATAGATAACTTTTGCTTTCCCTTTGAATTGTTGACCAACTTCTTGGATATTATTTGGTTTAACACAAAGGATAATTGTTTTATTAGTAATATCAAAGTCTTGAAGAACTGATTTTGATATAGTTGTTTGAAGATTAGATTCAAAATTATTAAGTTTTTTAATACTTCGACCAACTACCTCTATTTTATAATTATTTTGTAAACCTTTAGCAATACTAAGTGCCATATTACCATTTCCAATAAATGTAATTGTTTCCATATTTCAATCCTTTTTAGTAGTCATAACCTTCTATTTTTAGTGCTTCTCTAATTTTAAACATCTGTTGATGTTTATTTCTACACCATTGAGGTGCTAGTAGTGAATCATCATCAATCCCTGAACTTATTCTTTGAATTGATATATTTTCTGGTTGCATCAAGATTGATTTCACTAGAACTTCAATATAATCATCTTCCTCTATAGGTGTAAAGTTACCTTTTGTATAGTCAATAGCTAAAGCTGTATTTTTTGTCACATAAAGTGCATGATATTTTATAGAATCCACACCTAAGTTAATAGTTTCTTGTGTAGTATCTAGCATCATTTGTTTTGTTTCACCAGGTAATCCAAAGATAATGTGACCACATACTTTTAAAGCATCTCTTTGTTTTGTTTTTTCAATCCACTCTTTGATATTTTCAAAGTCATGACCTCTATTAATTTTCTCTAGAGTTTCATTATAAATAGATTGTATTCCATATTCTACCCATATCTCTTTTGTTTGAGCTAGCTCTTGGAGATAGTCTAAAATCTCTTCAGTTATAGAGTCTGTTCTTGTTCCAATACTCATACCTACTACATTATCAAAACTTAGAGCTTTTTCATATAAAGCTTTTAATGTATTAATTGGAGCGTAAGTATTTGTAAATGATTGAAAATAAACTATAAATTTTTTAGCACCAAATTTATTTTTTAAAACATCTCTAGTTGCTTCAAATTGCATTACTAATTGCTCTAGTTGTTTATCCAAGTATGGATTTTCTGGATTATTAGGATGAAGTTTAAAGCTTGAGTTTTTTTGCTTTGCTAAGTTTGGTGAAAATGAATCATTTTCACAGAAAGTACAGCCACCTTTTGTAACTGTACCATCAATATTTGGGCAGGTAAATCCAGAGATACTTATAGGTACTTTATAAACTTTTTCCCCATACTTATCTTTCCAATATCTACCGATTGTATTTACATTTTTTAACACTAACTTGGTCTATACTACGAAGTAGTCCCCATCAAAACTAACCATAGAGTAGTTTCTATCTCTACCAAGTGATCCTTTTAAATCATCAAGTGATAGATACTCTAATGAGTCTGCACCAATATAGTCACAAACTTCTTGTTGTGACATTCTTGCATTAATTAGTTCCTCTTTTGTAGGAGTGTCAATACCATAGTAACATGGATGTTGAATCATAGGAGATGCAACTCTAAAATGAACCTCTTTTGCTCCAGCTTCTTTTAGCATATGTACAATTCTTTTTGAAGTTGTTCCCCTAACAATAGAGTCATCAATAACAATTAAAGATTTTCCTTCAATTAAGGATTTCATTGGGTTTAACTTCATCTTAACTTTTAGGTTTCTCATCTCTTGAGTTGGTTCAATAAATGTTCTACCAACATAGTGATTTCTAATAATACCTAGTTCAAAAGGTATTCCACTTCCTTGTGAGTAACCAAGTGCAGCAGGAACCCCACTATCTGGAACTGGTACAACCATATCAGCTTTAATCCCTGATCCATGGTCATTTTTAGCTAAGGCTTTCCCCATATTCTCTCTAGTTTTATATACATTTTTCCCATCGATATCACTATCTGGTCTTGCAAAATAGATATATTCAAATGCACATGGTCTAAATTCAAAACCTTCATATAGTTGCATAGATTCAGGTTCAGTAAAATCTTCTGAGAAAATTAACATCTCACCTGGTTTTACATCTCTTACAAATTGGGCATCTACTAAATCAAATGCACATGTTTCACTAGCAACTATCCAACCACCATTTTTTAGTTTTCCTAAGCTTAAAGGTCTAATACCATGTCTATCTCTAATTACAAATAGTTTACTTCTACTTTGGATTATAAAGTTATAAGCACCTTTTACATGTTCTAATGCTTCAGTAATTCTATCTCTTAATCTATCTTTTGTAGATTTTGCAATTAAGTGAATAAGATTTTCTGTATCCATACCTGTTTGGAAGATTGAACCTTCATCAATTAGTCTTTTTCTTACCTCTTGTTTATTTACAAGGTTTCCATTATGTACAATTGAGATCTCACCTAGTTTATATCCAGCTTGAATAGGTTGTGCATCAAAAACAGAATCACTACCAGCTGTTGAGTATCTATTATGACCAATTGCCATATTGCCTTTTAGGTATTCGAAAGCTTTTTCATCATAAACATCTCTAACATAACCCATTTGTTTATGAGTATAGATCTTTTTATCATGACCACCACTACTGATACCAGTTGCTTCATGACCTCTATGTTGCATAGCAAATAGAGCTGCTGATGCTATTCTTGCCGCGTTATCATTTCCGTATACACCTACAACAGCACACATATTATAATCCTAAACAATCATTAATTGAGTATAAACCAATTTCTTGGTTTACAATCCATTTTGCAACTTTAATTGCACCTTGGCTAAATGTATTTCTAGAAGTAGCAGTATGGTTTAATTCAATAAATTCACCTTCATTATAAAAACCTGCAGTATGACGACCAACAATATCACCACCTCTTAATGCCATTACTCCAATCTCATCTTTTGTTCTTACTCCAATTACACCATCTCGTCCAGAAACTCTTACATTGTCAAGGTCTAAGCCTCTAGCTTCCGCTGCATGCTCAGCTAGAGTAAGTGCAGTTCCACTTGGTGAATCAACTTTATATCTGTGGTGTTGTTCAACAATTTCACAATCAAAGTCAGCTAAAGTTTTTGATGCAAGTGCTACTAGTTTATTTAGTACAGCAACTCCTAAAGACATATTTGTAGCATATAAAATTGGAGTTACTTTACTAGCTTCAATTAAAAGGTTCTTTTGGTGTTCATTAAATCCAGTTGTAGCAATTACTAAAGGAATTTTAGAATTTGTTTTAATTGTTGTTTCTAATAGATCTTCAGTAGCAGCTGGTGCACTAAAATCTATTACAACATCTGAAGCTTCAATAAAAGATTGCATATCATTTGTGATAAGAGTGTCTTCAGGTACTTTCTTCTTTAGTTGATCAAAAACATGAACAGCTGCAACTTTTGCAAATTCATCATTTTCTAAATCATCGATTAGTAGTGATCCAACCCTACCAGTACTTCCTAAAATTCCTACTTTTAACATCTATTTCCTTTTTTGTTAACCTAAATATGTTATTGCACTTAATGCTGCAGTTGCACCATCACCTGCTGCACATACAACTTGTTTTGGTGCTTCAATTCTAATATCACCTGCAGCAAATAAGCCAGGGATATTTGTTTTCATAGAAAGGTTAACTATAACCTCTCCGGAGTCATTTACTTCACATAAAAAACTACCATTTTCCTGTTTTAGTGAATCATTTAATACATCTCTACCAACAAAAACAAAAAACCCAGGAGTATTTAATATTTGTTCTTCTGTAGTATCATTTGATTTTACCTTAACACCAGTTACACCACTATTATCACCTAAGATCTCTTCAACAGTTGAATTTAAAATAAGTTCAATATTCTCACAAGATTTTACTTGTTCAATAATACTTGGAGCAGCTCTAAATGTATCCCTTCTATGTATTAAATAAACCTTACTACACATTTTTGCTAAATGAAGTGCTTCTTCAAGTGCAGTATCACCACCACCTAAAACAGCAACCTCTTTTCCTTTGTAGAAAAAACCATCACATGTAGCACATGTTGATACCCCTTTTCCAAAAAACTCAGCTTCACCTTTAATACCAGCAGCTTTAGGAACAGAACCTGTTGCAATAATTACACTTCTTGCATCAAGTGTTTGTCCATCTGCTAAAGTTAGTGTGAATATTTCATTAGATTTAGTAATTCTTGTTATTTCATTCATCTCATGTTTTAGTCCAAACTGTTTACATTGTTTTGGCCAGTTATCCATAAGTTCCATACCAGTCATAAGTTCACCTTGACCAGGATAGTTTTCTATCTCACTACTTTGTGTGATCTGACCACCAGGAAAACCTTTTTCAAACATTGTGACATTTTTAAGACCACCACGAGTTGCATACATACCTGCTGTAAGTCCTGCTGGACCACCACCAACAATTGCTAAATCTAACATTAAATTAATACCTTGCTTTAAATTAAAAAATGACAAGATTAGATAATCTTGCCATTTTAAACTTTTTAGTGAATGGAGATTAGATTAAAGAGTTTAATTTATCTTCAAATGCTTGTTTAGAAGCAGCACCAACCATCTCATCAACTTTTTCACCATCTTTTAAGAAGATGATTGTTGGGATAGATCTAACACCAAACTTAACAGCTAAATCTTGTTGCTCATCAGTGTTTACTTTACAAATGTTTGCTTTACCTTCAAACTCTTCAGCTAATTCATCAATTACTGGAGCGATCATTCTACAAGGTCCACACCATGGAGCCCAGAAATCTACTAAAGAAACACCTTCTTTAGTTACTGCATCAAAGTTTTCGTTTGTTAATTCAACATATTTACCCATATTAAATTCCTTTATTTAAATAATTGACCGATTATACTCTTATTACCTTTAGATGAAACTAAAATGAATAATGTACTTCAGTTTCTTTTAGATAAAATAACAAAAATTATATAAATGGAAAAATTGATGGATATTAGAAAAGAATTCTTAGAATATTTTAGATCAAAAGGGCATGATGTTGTTAGTTCAATGCCATTAGTACCAGATGATCCAACATTAATGTTTACAAATGCCGGAATGGTACAATTTAAAGATATTTTTACAGGTGCAGTACCAAGACCTGAAAATCCTAGAGCTACAAGTTGTCAG
The DNA here is from genome assembly GCA_965659435.1 of uncultured Arcobacteraceae bacterium. GTDB lineage: Bacteria > Campylobacterota > Campylobacteria > Campylobacterales > Arcobacteraceae > JADHTT01. The sequence goes on along the minus strand of CBFHVJ010000016.1, from coordinate 5,942 downwards.
TTATGTTTAAGAGCAGGTGGAAAGCACAATGACCTTGAAAATGTAGGTTACACTGCTAGACATCATACTTTATTTGAGATGTTAGGGAACTTTTCTTTTGGTGATTATTTTAAAGAAGATGCTATTAATCACGCATGGGAGTTTATTACTGTAAATCTTGAACTACCAGTTGAAAAATTATGGGTTACTATTCATGATAGTGATGATGAAGCATATGATATTTGGAAAAATATCGTTTCAGAAGATAGAATTATGAGATTTGGAGACAAAGATAACTTCTGGTCTATGGGTGATACTGGAGCTTGTGGTCCATGTAGTGAAATCTTCTATGATCAAGGTGAAGAAAACTTCAATGGCCCAGAAGATAAAATGGGTGGTGAAGGTGATCGATTCTTAGAGATTTGGAATCTTGTATTTATGCAGTATGATAGACAAAAAGATGGAACGTTAATTCCATTACCAAAACCATCAATTGATACAGGTATGGGACTTGAAAGAGTTATCGCTATTAAAGAAGGTGTGTTTAACAACTTCGATTCAAGCCAGTTTAAACCAATGGTAGAGAAAATTGAAGCATTATCTAAGCAAGCTACAAAAGAGACAATTGGAAGCTATAGAGTAATCGCAGATCATGTAAGAGCAGTTTCATTTATGTTAAGTGATGGAATCTTATTTGATAAAGTTGGAAGAGGTTATGTTGCAAGAAGAATTGCAAGGCGTGCTATTAGACATGGATATCTTTTGGGTTTACGTAAGCCATTTATGGGTGAAGTAGTGGATACTTTATGTGAGACTATGGGTGGACATTACAACTTTTTAAATGAGAAAAAAGCATATATAAAAGAGCAGGTTTTCTTAGAAGAGGAAAGGTTCTTTAAAACAATTGATTCAGGTATGCAATTATTTAATGAAGAGTTAAAAAATACACAAAATAAATTTAGTGGTGAAGTTGCATTTAGACTTTATGATGAAAAAGGTTTCCCATTAGATCTTACTGAAGATATGTTAAGAGAAAAAGGTCTTGAAGCTGATGTTGAGACTTTTGAAAAATGTATGGATGCTCAAAAAGCAAAAGCAAAAGCTTCTTGGAAAGGAAGTGGAGATGCTGCTAAAGATGGAGACTTTAAAAAGATCCTTGAAACAATTGGAAAAAATGAGTTTGTAGGATATAACCATACAACATTTAATACAAAAATTGTAGCACTTTTAGACAATGATTTTAACCAAGTAGATAGTTTAAATACTGATGGTTGGGTGATGCTAGAACAAACACCATTTTATGCAACAAGTGGTGGTCAAGAGGGTGATATTGGTGCGCTTGAAGCTCAAGATAAAGTGGCAATGGTAAAAGAGACATCAAAATACTTTGATATCAATATTTCTAAAGTTGAAGTTGAAAATGGTGAACTAAAAGTTGGTGATGAAATTGAAGCTGTTGTAATCCAAAGAGAAGAGATTGAAAAACATCACAGTGCTACACATTTACTTCAAAGTGCTCTGAAAATTGTTTTAGGTGATACTGTTTCTCAAGCTGGTTCATTAAATGATGCAACAAGATTAAGATTTGATTTTACTTATGCAAAAGCGATGAATGATGAACAGATTCAAGAGGTTGAGGATTTAGTTAATTCTATGATTGCACAATCTATTGAAAGTAGTATAGAAGAACTACCAATTGAAGAAGCTAAAACCAAAGGTGCTATTGCTATGTTTGGTGAAAAATATGGCGATGTAGTTAGAGTAGTTGAGTTTGGTAATACAAGTGTAGAGTTCTGTGGTGGAACACATGTAAAAAATAGTGCGCAAATTGGAAGTTTCTATATCACTAAAGAAAGTGGTGTAAGTGCAGGTGTTAGAAGAATTGAAGCTGTATGTGGACTTGCTGAAGTAAAATATGCTAAATCGTTTATGACTAAAATGGCACAAGTTGAAACTGAAGTTAAAAACAAAGATGCACTCCTTGGAATCAATAAATTAAAAGAGCAAGTAAAACAATTAAAAATTGAATTAGAAAATGCACAAAATGCAGTGGCTACTCCATTAAATGAGCAAGATATTGATGGTGTAAAAGTTGTAGTTGATATTGTTGCAAATGGTGATATCAAAAAAATAGTTGATGATATTAAAAATGGTAACGATAAAGCAGCAATATTTTTATTACAACAAAAAGGTGATAAAGTGATGATGGTTAGTGGTGTAAAAGATGCTAATATCAAAGCTGGTGATTGGATTAAAGCTATTGCACCAATTGTTGGTGGTGGAGGTGGTGGAAGACCAGACTTCGCACAAGCAGGTGGAAAAGATGCTTCTAAAATGGAAGAAGCTAAAACAAAAGCTTTTGAATATCTTCAAGAAAATCTATAAAAAAAGGAATTAGTATGGGTGAAATGTTTGGTATAAATGCACATTTAATTGTATTTTTACATGTAATTGCGGCGGTTATTTGGGTTGGAGGAATGATTGCAATTAGGTTTGCAGTACATTATGCAACACCAACTATAGAAGATCCAAAAGTAAAAATAGGCATCACTTTAGAGATTTTAAAAAGATTTTTTAAAATCATTTGGGTTGCAATTGCAGTCTTAATTGTAACGGCAGTTTTAATGACTTTAGGATTCAATTTTAAAGGTACAGATCTTTCACCTATTGCACATGCAAAAGAGGGAATTTGGACAGTGATGACAATTGCCTTTATTATTATCACAATTAGAAGAAATAAAGCTGAAAAACTATTTTCTCAAGGAGATATGTTAGAGTGTAAAAAACAACTTCTAGCAATTCCTGGATATTTAATCCCTATAAATATTACACTAGGAATCATTGCTATCTATCTAGGTGTAGTTCTTAGAGGATTATAATAAAGTCTTTTGTATCTAATTTAAGATAGAAGTTACTCTTCTTAAATTAGATATCTGAAAGCATGTATCCCTCATGTACCATTGTTTTGATACAATCATCTTTCAGTTTTGAACGTAATCTTTTCACAAGTGATCTTAGTGCATCTGTAGACATTGTTGTATTTTCACCATAAATAACTTCATCAATTGTTGAATAGGTAACAACTTCATCTTTATTTCTAGCAAGTAATTCTAATAAATTTTTTTCTTTTTTTGAAAATTCTGTTAGTGGAACTTTTAAGTTAATAGATGCAAAAAGCTCCTCTTTAGATGTTTTTGAAAGACGGGCAATTTTTAGACGTAACTCATCAATATGGAAAGGTTTTTTAAGAAAATCGATACAGCCATGTGAATAAGCTTGTTGTATTGAATTAATTGAGTGATCAGCACTGATAATAATTATTTGAGCATACTTGTTATGATCCATAATCATTTTAGATGCATCAAGACCATTTATGCGGGGTACATTTATATCTAAAATATAAAGATCTACATCTTCTGATATATTCGCTACTAGGCTTTCACCATCAGCAAATGACCTAATATTATAATCATCTAATTCTAAAACTTTTGTAATACCTCTATTCAGAGCTTCGTTATCTTCTAATAGTAAAACATTCATATTAATGTAATTGTATCAAAATGACATGTCAATATCATGACATTTTGAATTTAATTGTAAACTTAGCACCATCTTCATCATTTGATGCTTCTATTGTCCCACCAACTTTTTCAATAATTTTATATGTCATGTATAGTCCTAAACCAGTTCCTGATGATTTAAACTTTGTAGTAAAGTATGGATCAAATATTTTAGGTAAAATTTCATCTGGAATTCCTGTTCCATTGTCTAATATCTCAATAATATAGTTCGAATTAGAGACTTTTGTTGTAATTGTTATTTTAGGTTTTTTAATATTATTTTCTACTAAATTGTCTTTTGAATTTTGTAAAATTGTTAATATTACTTGATTGATATAACTAAGATTTTCTTTTAATAGAAAGTCGTTTATTATATTCATCTGAATATCAATATGATGTTTAGTGGAATCAAACTTGAAGATATTGAGCGCTGTTGTGATTGCTTTTGAAATATGAAAATCTTCTGTACTAGTATGATTATTATTAAACTCAGTAAAATCTGTGATAGTATCATTAAGGTAGTTAGTATTTATAATAATTTGCTCTAATATACTATTAATCTCTTTAAAATCTATATTTTTATTATCTTTTTCAAAGATAGAAGATAGAGTACTTGAAAGAAGGAGTATTACACTTAATGGTTGTCTATATTGATGTGTAATATTTTCCATCATTTCACCAATAATAGCTTGTCTATATTGAATATGGATTAGTTTATCTTTTTCTTTAAGATCTTGAACTTGTTTTAGTACTTCATGAGCAAGATTTTCTTGAAGACTTTTTAGTTCAGTTATATCAGTTTGGAATCCGACCATACGGATAGCTGTACCATTTTCATCAAATTGAGCTTTTCCCCTATTTAAAACCCAGATATAATTTTTATCCTTATGTTGAAGCCTGTGGATACTTTCATAGATATCTGTTTGTCCATTAAGGTGTTTTTGTAGTCTAATTAAAGTTTCTTTTTTATCATCTGGATGAAGTCTGTAAACCCATTCTTCTTGTGTATCACCTATTTCTTTTGGTGTAAATCCAAGCATCTCTTTCCATTTATCTGAAAAAAAAACTTTATTTGTTTTTAGGTTATAGTCCCATAGACCATCATTTGATCCATCAATAGCTAATTTAAACCTTGATTTTTCATCTTGGGCAATTTTTCTAAAATAGATTTTTGAAATATATTGACTATATATAAGAAATATGATAAATGCTAAAGTTGTAGTAGATACAATAACTTTGAAATAGAAATTTTTATTATATACATAGATCGTATCCGCATTTTGATGTGCTACATATAAAGCTTCAATTTTATCTGTAAAGTCATTTTTAATAGTTAAAAAAGTGACTATATCATTCACATGTGAATCATATATACTAAATTGATCTACCTGTTGCTGTAGGTACATTTTAGATTCTTGTATAAAATATGGATTATTATGTAGATGTTGATGTTTATAAATATCATTTTTAATGATAAGTCTTGTATCGACATAAAAATCTTTTAAAAATAGGTGTTGCTTAAAATATGGCTTATATTCTTTTGATATTTTTTGATCAATAATACTTTTTTTTGTAAGATAAACAATATCTTCATCTAACATTTTATTTAAATTATTTAATAAGTCAGTTAAACTTACTGATAGTTCTACGCATCCTAGATATATATCACCATCAAATAGTGGATAGATATATCTCATAGCATTGGCATATACACCCTGTTCATAGCCTTGAAATAATTGTTTAGTTTGGTTAACATGATTAATACTATGTCTGATAGCACCTAAGTCATCATCATACTTTTCTGGCTTATGGAATCTTAAAAAAGAGGTGGTATTAGGTAAGTGAAAATGTAATATTGAAATATCTTTATCTTTTAATAGCTTATATGATTCTTTTAGATGATTATATAATGCTACTCTATTTTTTTCTTTAAATAACTGTTTAACTTTGGGAATATTGATATATGCATCAAAATATGTTTGTGCTAATGTTTGTTTAGAAATTAATAGTAATTTATATTGATCTTGGACTTTATTGGTAGCTTGATCAAGATAGCTTTGAATATCTTGTTGATGGGAAGTATATAAATATTTTATATTTGCTAGTGACAATAAAAGAAAAATAAAGATAGTGATTGAAAGTAA
>CBFHVJ010000016.1:0-249 GCA_965659435.1 uncultured Arcobacteraceae bacterium | reverse complement strand
TTTGAAATATTATAGTAGATGCTTGTACACATCTACTACATATTATAAAGATAAAAATTTCTTTGTAGATTTAAGATCAAGTCCAGCTTTGCTACAAGCTATCTCAAGATTTTCATTATTGTCTAATAATCTTAAAAGTACTTTCATTTTATCTGTCGATTTAATGTTTGTAATTGACATCTATTTTCCTTTGTTTAAATATTATTCAAATCATTTAACAAATAGTTAAGATAATAAAATGACGGGTTT
>CBFHVJ010000015.1:0-18189 GCA_965659435.1 uncultured Arcobacteraceae bacterium | reverse complement strand
GATACTCAAAAGGTGTGACTAGAGTATCATTAAGAAGTAAGAATAATATTGATGTTTCAAAAATTGCATCACATTTCAATGGTGGTGGGCATAAAATGGCTGCAGGTTGTACATGCTATACAGAAGATATTCAAGAAGCTAAAAAAATGTTAATAGATTATATAAAAGAGAGTGATTATGGAATTTAGAAAGAAAAAAAGTGGTGGCATCGCAAAATATATACTAATTGTGCTTTTATTAATTGTTGTTGCAGGTGGAGGATATGTTAAATTTTCTCCAGAATTTGAGCAAAATAAACCACAAATTGTTTTAGAAGATCAAGTATTTTGGAACCTAAAAAATAAACTAGATATCACCCTTTCAGATGAAACTGGAATTAAATACTATAAAGTATCCTTTAATGACGGCACAAAAGATATTGAACTAGACTCTCAAATACTATCAACACCAGCAAAACACCTTGAACTTCAAGTAAAACCCCCTAAACTAGATATGTTCTTTAAAGGAACAAAAGGGACTATCACTGTTGAGGCTTTTGACAATAGTAAATGGAATTTCTTAGAAGGAAATCGTGCAACAAAGACAATTGAAGTACAAATAGATAAACAACGACCAGTTGCAAATGTTATAGCAAATTCTCTAGCTATTAGACATGGAGGAAGTGCCGTTGCCGTTGTACAAATAAAAGATAAAAATCTTCAAGATGCATATATTACATTTAATGATAAGATAAGATTTGAACTTATCCCATTTTACAAAGAGAGTTATTTTGTATCTTTAATTGCATGGCCAGTTGATATACAAGAATTTAAAAGAGTAAGTGTTGTAGCAACAGATAAAGCTGGAAATACTACAAAAACAAAAATTCCACTATTTATTAGGTCTTTAAAAGTTAAAAATGATGACATTAAAATCTCTGATAAATTTATCAATGATGTTAGCACAAATGTTTTGGAGCAAAGTGGAGAATCTATTCCAGATGATCTAGTACAAAGATTTATTAAACAAAATCAAGAAACACGATCTCAAAATGTGAAAATGATCCAAGATATTGTACTTAAACAGATGGACAAAAATCTTGTAGAAAATTTCCAAATCAATATTTTTCAAAGATTAAAAGGCTCAAGAACTTTTGCAGGTTTTGCAGAAAAAAGACACTATTATCATAATGGTGAGAAAATTGATGAAGCATGGCATCTTGGGATGGATTGGGCAAGTATAAAAAAAGCTCCAGTTAAAATATCAAATCCTGGTAAAGTTATATTTAATGACTATCTAGGGATCTACGGAAATACAATTATTGTAGATCATACAATGGGTCTTTCAACTTTATATGCACATGTAAGTGCTAGTGATGTAAATGTAGGTGATGATGTTTCAAAAAATCAAAAAATTGCAAATACAGGATCAACAGGTGCTGTACTTGGAGATCATCTTCATTTTGGTGTTTTAATACAAGGTATTGAAGTAAATCCAAAAGAGTGGATGGATAGAAACTGGATAAAAACTAGAATCACAAAAATTCTAGAAGAAGCAAAGAAAAATATAGATAGTAAGTAAATATATGAAACAAAGAACTATTGGAAAAAAAGTTGAAATTGTTGGAGTAGGACTTCATAAGGGTGTTCCTGTAAGAATGAGCCTTGAACCACTTGAAGCAAATACAGGTATCATTTTTTATAGAAGTGATAAGGGTGTTTCGATCCCTTTAACACCAAGCTATGTAGTTGATACAAAGATGGCTACAGTAATTGGGAAAGATGATGTAATTATCTCAACAATTGAACATCTTCTATCTGCGATATATGCATATGGAATCGATAATCTTCGAGTAATTTTAGATAATGATGAGATACCTATTTTAGATGGTAGTAGTAGTGGTTATTGTATGCTTATAGATGAAGCTGGTATCAAAGAGCAAAATGCTACAAAAAAAGCTATCCGCATAAAGAAAGATATTGAGATCACTACAGATGATGGTAAGTTTGTAAACTTAAAACCATCAAACCATATAGTATATGACTTCTCAATCGATTTTGACCATCCAAGTATTGGTCAACAACAATTTCATTTTGACTATTCTGTAGAACAATATAAAGAGCAAATAAGTCGTGCTAGAACTTTTGGATTTTTACATGAAGTTCAATATTTACGAAGTATAGGTTTAGCACAAGGTGGAAACTTAGATAATGCTATTGTTTTAGATGAAGAGAAAGTAATTAACCCTACAGGATTAAGATATGATGATGAATTTGTAAGACATAAGATTTTAGATGCAATTGGAGATATGTCATTACTTGGTTATGCAATTATTGGTGAATATAATGCTCACGCGGGAAGTCACCATCTTAATCATTTACTTACAAAGAAACTTCTTGAAAACCCTGAAAACTATGAGATTATAGATCTTGAAGAAGCTATTGATCATGCCCAAACTTTAGAAATGGCCTATGCAAAAGCCTAATATATCTATTTTAGTTATCTCTATAACTAACCCTATTTTAATTGGTATTTATGAAGATAATAATTTAATTACGACTATCTCTCAAGAGGGTAAAACAAGTGATATCTTACCTCAAGTATTTCAAGAGCTTCAACAAAAATATAAAATAGAAAAAATTGCTTATGTAAATGGGCCTGGTAGTTTTATGGCAATTAAAATATCCTACATATTTTTAAAAACTTTTTGTATTGTAAACAATATTACACTTCTTGCTACTAATGGTTTTAAATTTAATAATAATTCACCAATTAAAGCTTTAGGAAAAAAATACTTTTTTAATACAGATGATGATAAAATAGATCTAAATTTCTTAAATGATGATGATAAAATAGATCCATTTGAGCTACCACAAAAACTGGATGATTCAATTCTTACACAAAAGTGTGAACCAAACTACAATCTACCAGCAGTAAACTAAAGAGGAGTCTTCGTGACTATAACAGTACCAGCAACTAGTGCAAACCTTGGACCAGGTTTTGATACACTAGGTATGGCAATTAAAATGAGAAACAGTGTAACTATTAAGCCATCAAAGTTTCATAGTGTTTCACTAAAAGGTGAAGGTTCTAAAAATAATAAATTAAAAGACAACAATATGTTTGTTACTATTTTTAATGACTTCTTCTACAACCTAACAACTAAAAAGTCAAATTTCAGATTTGAATTTTATAATGAAATTCCACTTTCAAGAGGTCTTGGTAGTAGTAGTGCAGTTATCACTAGTGCTATTGCTTCAGCTTATGCAACTGCAGGTGTAGATATAAGTAAAGAGAAACTTTTAAACTTAGCACTAAGCTATGAACCACATCCAGATAATATTGCACCAGCAGTTATGGGTGGATTTACAGTTTCTACGGTTGAAAACCATGAAGTTAAAACATTAAAAAAAGAGATGCCTTCAGATATTCAAGCTATTGTAGTAATACCAAATAGACCAATCTCTACTGCTCAATCAAGAAAAACTCTACCAACAAAGTTTAGTAAAGAGGAAGCTGTATTTAATTTATCACATGCCTCATTATTAACTGGAGCTATGTTTAGTGAAAATTGGGATATGTTAAAAATTGCTTCACAAGATATTTTCCACCAACAATATAGAATGAAATCGATGCCAGAACTATTTAGTGTACAGAAACTTGCACTTGAAAATGGAGCCCTTATGAGTACACTTTCAGGGAGTGGATCAACATTTTTTAACTTAGTTCATAGAAGTGATGCTAAGAATATTTGTAGAATATTAAGAAATAACTTCTCACACTTCAATATCTTAATATATGATTTAGACAATCAAGGTCTAGTGACTAAGGCTTAACTTAAGTAATAAGTCGATAAAATAGCGGTATTTTGATGAATCCTATACGTACATGTGTCTCTTGTAGAACGAAATATGACCAAAAAGTTTTAGTAAGATTACAATGCATTAAAGGACAATTGTCGCTTTTTTCTGGATTTGGACGCAGCTTCTATTTGTGTCATTCATGTATAAAAGATAATAAAAACATAAATAGAGCATTGTCAAGACAATGTAAAAACAACAAAAAGTACGATATAGATCTTAAGGAGATAGTAGTAGATGTCAGATAAAGTAAAAGTTTCAGAAGTTGCTCAAGAAGCAGGAGCTACAAATCAGGAGATTATAGTTAAAGCTGCTGATTTAGGAGTTGAGCTTAAAAGTGGGAATAGTACCGTAACTTTTGATCAAGCAGAAGAGATTCTAAACTATATAGTAACTGGTAAAAGTGATAAAGTTAAATCAACTAAACCAGTTGCTAAAAAAGCACCAGCTAAGAAAAAAGAAGAAGCTTCTGAACCTCAAAAAGAGGAACAAACAAAACCAACTGAAACTGTGGCACCAGCTATAGAACCTGAAGTAAAAACAACAGTAACTGCACCTAAAACTAAAGTTACAAAAGAGGTTAAGCCTGAAATTAAAGTGGTTAAGCCTGAAATTACTGCACCAAGAAGAACTGGTGGATTAAAAATTGTAAAGAAAAATAAGCCTCAACAGCCTAAAACAACTTCTTCAGCAAACAAAACTGTAAACGAACCGATTCAACATGGACCTGCATCTACAAAAACAGAAAGAAAGTCTCTTAGCGAACTTTTTGGAAGTGGTAGTTCAACGGATACAGCTCAACAATACAAACCTAAAAAAGAGAAAAAGAAAACTGCTGCAAAGGCAAATGAGCATGGTAAAAAACTAAATGTTACTAAAGATTTTGCAGAATCTAGTGATACACTTGGAGGAGAAGAGGTAGTATTATTTGATATGAATAATATTGAAACTTCAAAGTTCTTACAAGAGCAACCTAAGAAAAAACCAAATGATCAAATCAAAACTACTAAACCAAGTGCTTTTGGAAATAGACCAAGAGGTTTAAAAAGAAGTAAGAAAAAGAAAAAATATACTAGAAAAGTTGAAGATGTAGAGATTACTGAAGTAACTATCCCTAAAGAGTGTAGACTTTATGAATTTGCAGAAAAAATTGGAAAAACTGATGGTGATGTAATTGGTAAGCTATTCATGCTTGGTATGATGGTTACAAAAAACGACTTCCTTGGTGATGATGAGATTGAAATTCTTGGAGAAGAGTACGGAATTGAGATCACAATCAAAGATGAACTTGAAGAGGTAAACTATGAAGAGTCTTACCACGAAGAGGAAGTTGATACTACAAACTTTGTAACAAGACCTCCAGTTGTAACTATTATGGGTCATGTTGATCATGGTAAAACTTCATTATTAGACAAAATTAGAAGTAGTAGAGTAGCAGCTGGTGAAGCTGGTGGAATTACTCAACATATCTCTGCATATACTATTAATAAAAATGGTAACGATATCACTTTTGTAGATACTCCAGGTCACGAAGCATTTAAAGCTATGAGAGTTAGAGGTGCAGGAATTACAGATGTTATTATTATTGTTGTTGCAGCCGATGATGGTGTAAAACCTCAAACTATTGAATCTATTAAAGCAGCTAAAGAATCTGGTGCTCCAATTATTGTTGCAGTTAATAAAATGGATAAAGAAACTGCAAATATTGATATGGTTAAATCTGGTATGGCTGAGCATGATATGCTACCAGCAGACTGGGGTGGAGATATTGAATTTATTCCAGTATCTGCTCATACAGGTGCAGGTATCGAAGATCTACTTGAAAATATCAATATCCAAGCTGAACTTCTTGAGCTTCAAGCAGATCCAACAGCATTATGTAAAGCTACAGTATTAGAAGCTTCTACACAAAAAGGGCGAGGTCCAGTTGCTACAGTGATTGTTCAAAGTGGTACACTTAAAGTTGGTGACTCTATTGTTGCTGATACAACTTTTGGTAAAGTAAAAGCGATTATGAATGACCAAGGAAAAGCAGTTAAAGAACTTGGATTATCTCATACTGGTCAAGTTGTTGGTCTTGGTGAAGTTCCAAGCACTGGGGTTTCACTTGTAGCTCAGAAAAATATTAATGAAGCTAAAGAGATTGCAACTACTAGAGCAGAGCATGCCAGAGCAAAAGAATTATCTAAATCAACTAAAGTTAGTTTAGATGAGATGGCTGGATTAATTGCAGAGGGTAAAATCAAAGCACTTCCAGTAATTATTAAAGCAGATGCAGGTGGTTCACTTGAAGCTATTAAAACATCATTAGAAACTATTAAAAATGATGAAGTTAAGGTAAAAGTATTAAGTGCTGCTGTTGGTGGTATTACTGAAGCAGATTTAGCATTAGCAAATGCTGGAGATAATACAATCATCTTAGGATTTAATGTAAGACCTACAGGTTCTGTTAAAAATAAAGCAAAATCAGATGGTATTGAGATTAAAACTTATTCAATTATCTACCAATTAATTGATGATGTTAAAGATGCACTATCTGGTATGATGAGTACTATTACAATTGAAGAAAACACTGGTCAAGCACAAATCCTTGAAACATTTGTTGTTCCAAAAGTTGGAACAGTTGCAGGTACAAAAGTTACTGATGGTAAAGTTGTACGTGGTGGTCTTGCAAGAGTTATTAGAGATGGTGTTGTTATCTATACTGGTAAAATTGCATCTCTTAAGAGATTTAAAGACGACGTTAAAGAGGTTTCAAATGGATTTGAATGTGGTATCATTTTTGAGAAGTTTAATGATCTTCAAGTTAATGACTATATCGAAACATTTATTGAGCATAAAGAAGCACAAACTATCGATTAATAATGAATAATAAATCAGTTAATCTACAACGAACAGAATCACTACTTATGGAGCTTATCCCTGAAGCACTTAGTTCGCTAAGTGACAATAGGATTAGCTCTCTTCCTATAACAGGAGTAGATTGTAAAAATGGTAAATACAACGCTATTGTCTACTTTGATGCTTCAGATCTAACAACTGAAGAACTTAAAGAAGCTAAAAAACTACTTCGTAAAGCCAATGGGAGACTAAAATCATATTGTTTAGCTTCTACAGGATGGTATAAGTGTCCAGACTTTCAATTTGAAAAAGATGATACATTAGAACAATCAAAAAGATTAGAAGATCTTTTCGCACAAATACAAAAATAGGTAACTTTTATGGAATTAGAAGAATCAATTAAAATTGCAGTTGAAGGGTGTGGAGTATCTTTATACGATATTGCACAACTAAGAGAAAATGATAGAAATATCTACAGAATCTATATCTCTTCAGCTGAAGGTATTACACTAGAAAAATGTACTGAAGTAAGTAGAATGATCTCACCTATTTTAGATATCGATGAACCAATGAATGGAAAATACAATCTAGAAGTTAGTTCTCCAGGAGTTGAGCGAAAATTAAAGAAGACTCAACACTTCCAAGCCTCTATCGGTGAAAATGTTAGAGTAAAAGAGATCACTACAGATAGAATCGAAGGTGTTCTAAAAGAAGCTACTGAAGACCATATCATTTTAGAAACAAAAGATGGTCAAGAGACAATCTCATATGATGAGATTCTAGCAGCTTCTACTTATATAAACTGGTAAAATATTATGCCTAAAGATCACAACTTCTTTATGAAGTTAGCTCTTAACAAGGCATGGCAATACCAACTTTTAACTTATCCCAATCCAGCCGTTGGTGCTTGTGTAGTAAAAGACAATCAAGTTTTATCAGTTGAAGCACACTATAAAGCTGGGGAACCACATGCAGAAGTAAATGCTCTTAAAGTAGCTTATCTTTCAAAATATCAAAATTCACCACTAAAGCAATTAACATCATCCCATGATATCCATAACTTTTTATCTCAAAATCACAATGATTTTTTTAAAGATTGTGAGATCTATGTAACTCTAGAACCTTGTAACCATACAGGGAAAACTCCTGCTTGTGCATCTCTACTTGAAGCTGTACAAATACAAACAGTTTATATTGGTTCACTTGATCCAAATAAGCAAGCTTCTGGTGGGCTGCAGAGACTTCAAAATGCTAATATTAATGTTATCACTAATATTTGTGAAAAAGAAGCCAATGATCTTCTTCTTCCATTTATAAAATGGCAAGAAGATCAATTTATATTTTTTAAACTTGCCATGAGAAAAGATGGATCTGTTGATGGTGGATATATCACAACAAAACAATCATTAACCCATGTTCATAAAATTAGAACACTTATCAATACTCTTCTTATTGGTGGGAATACAGTAAGGATTGATCGCCCTACTTTAGATAGTAGATTTATAGATAACTGTTCCCAAAACCCTGATATTTTAATCTATTCAAATCAAAAAGAGTTTGACAAAACTATCCCTCTTTTTAATATAAAAAATCGTTCTGTAACTATCTCAAATAATCTGAAAGATATTAAAGATGATAATTTTATTATGTGTGAAGGTGGCTATTCCCTACTAAATACACTTAAAGATGATATCGATTTTCTGATGGTATTTATATCAAAAGAAGAGACTGATAGTAAAGAGTTTAATGTAGAAGAGTTAGGATTTAAAATTATCTATATAGATGAGACTAAAAAAGACACAATTATCTGGCTTAAAAGATAAATCATTAATATGCTATAATATCTACATTATGAGGAAAAATGATGGCTGATACGATATTAAATACCCTAAATGAAGCACAGAAAGATGCTGCAAAACATATTGATGGACCACTATTAATACTTGCAGGTGCAGGTTCTGGAAAAACAAAGACAATTACAACAAGACTAGCATACTTAATATCAATAGGAATTGACCCAGCATCAATTCTAACGTTGACATTTACAAACAAAGCAGCCACAGAGATGAGAGAAAGAGCATTTTCACTGATCGAAAACCTAACTTACCCTCCATTATTGTGTACATTCCATAAGTTTGGATTACTATTTTTAAAGTTTCATATTAGTAAACTTGGTAGAAAAAATAATTTTGTTATTATTGATACTGATGATAAAAAAAGAATATTAAAAAATATAGATAAAAGTACTACTACATCAGTTTTAGCTTCTGAAATATCAAAATATAAAAATTCTCTTATGACACCAAGTGATGTAAAAATCACTGCTCAACAGCAACTTTACATCCAAATAGCTGATGTTTATGAAAAGTATGAGCAATATCTTGTAGAGAATAATCTTGTAGATTTTGATGATCTACTTCTTTTAACATACAAGCTTCTTATGCAAGATGAAGAACTAGCAAAACAAACAAGTCAGAAATACCAATATATCATGGTAGATGAGTATCAAGATACAAATGAACTACAATTTAAGCTTTTAGAGAAACTTTGTGATCAACATAATAACTTATGTGTTGTTGGTGATGATGATCAATCTATTTATGGTTGGAGAGGAGCAACAATTAAAAATATTTTGAACTTTGATAAAAACTTTCAAAATGTTAATGTTGTTAAACTAGAACATAACTATAGATCAACTGATACTATTTTAAAACATGCAAACTTACTTATTGAGCATAATAGAGATCGTTTAGGTAAAAAGCTTGTGGGTACAAGAATGGAAGGCTCAAATGTTCGTGTTTATGAATCCGCAGATGAAAATACAGAGACAAGAAAAATAGTAGATGATATTAAATCTCTTATAGAAGATGGTGAACATCCTGCAAATATTGCTATTTTATTTAGAGTAAATGCACTAAGTAGATCACTTGAAGAGGGTCTTGTAAAGTCAGCAATAAACTATAAACTTATTGGTGGGATGAAGTTCTATGAAAGGATGGAGATTAAAGATCTAATCGCATTCTTTAGAGTTATCACAAATCCAAATGACAATTTCTCATTAAAAAGAATTATCAATAAACCTAAACGAGGAATTGGAAAGACTACTATAGATAAACTAGAAGCAGCTTCAATTCAAGAAAGTAAATCTATGTTTACTTTGATGAAAGAATATACTCCTGAAGATCTTGCCACAGTTGTTGGAAAGAAAAATAGTAGAACTTTAAAATTTTTCTGTGCAGCAATTGCTGATCTTCAAGAAGTATTAGAAACCTCAAAAATGAAGTTTATTGATAATTTTGAAGATGCTTTTGATTTTAAATCATCATTTTTAAATACTTTAGATGGAGAAGATAGAATAGCAAATATAGATGAATTCTATGGTTATTTAAGAGACTTCTTCTTAAAAGATATTTCACTAAACCTTGAAGACTTTTTAAATGAAGTATCATTAGCAAGTGAACAAGATGCACTTGAAAATGGTGCTATTTCACTTATGAGTATCCATGCAAGTAAAGGACTAGAGTATAAACACCTTTTTGTTATTGGACTAGAAGAAGGGTTTTTCCCACTAGTTGGAGATGGTAATGATATTGAAGAAGAGAGACGTTTAGGATATGTAGCTTTAACTCGTGCTATGGATAACCTAACAATGAGTTTTGTCCATAGTAGATTCTATAAAGGGAAAAGAACAACTTTAGTTAAGAGTAGGTTTTTAACAGAATCTGGTTTAATCAAAGGTAGTCTAACTATTGAAAAGTCAAATAGTTTCAAAAAAGGTGATGTTGTAAAACATAAAATCTTTGGTATGGGGCGAATTGAGTCTGTTAGTAAAGCAGGAAAAGAATATAAACTAAAGATCAATTTTGGTGGCACTAAAAGAGATATCTTATCAAACTTTGTGGAGAAGATCTAGGTTGAATAGACTTTTTGTTGTTAATAAACCAATTTTTTCAAGTTCAAACTTTTATCTTCGAAAAGTTAAACGAAAATATAAAGTTAAAAAAGCTGGCTTTAGTGGTACCCTTGATCCATTTGCATCAGGATGTCTAATTGTAGCATTTGGACAATATACAAAACTTTTCCAGTTTCTAAAAAAGACTCCAAAAACTTATAGGACAACTATTTGGCTGGGGGCTCAAAGTGATAGCTTAGATATTGAAAATATTTATGGTATTGAAGATCATCAAAAAATAGATATTGAAAATATAAAACAAGAGTTGAAAAACCTTATTGGAAGCCATACATATCTACCTCCAAAATACAGTGCTAAAAGAATTGATGGGCAAAGAGCTTATGATCTTGCAAGAACAAATAAAGAGTTTGAACTTAAAAAAATAACCTCTGAAATTTTTGATGTAAAATTCATTAACTATTGTCATCCTTTCATCACTTTTGATATTAGTGTAAGTGAGGGAAGTTACATAAGGAGCATCGCTCAAATTTTACTTGAAAAGCTTCAATCTAAAGGAACTTTGAGTTTCCTACAAAGACTTCATGAAGGAAAATTTTTCTTTGATAATGAAAAAGCATTAAACCCAATTAATTATCTCAACTTAGAAGAGAATGACTATACTGGAACAAAAGAGTGGTTTGAACTGGGGAAAAGGCTAAATATTGATTTCTTTGAAAATAAGAATGATGGTAAATATCTAATCACATTTGATACATTCTTTTCAGTTATACAAATTGAAAATCAACAGATTACATACTTACTAAATAGGATGCCCTTGAATGACTAGAAAATCATATGCTAAAGTAAATATATTCCTTAAAATTGTAGGTAAACGTGGTAATTATCATGAACTAGCCTCAAGATTTGTAAGGGTAAAAAATCTTTTTGATACTATCTCTTTTGAGAAAAAACAGTGTGAATCATTTACTTTAGTTGGCAACTTTGGATGTGCCACAGAGAAAAATACTATTTACAAAGGGTATCTTGCACTAAAAGAAAATTATCCACAAATAGAAGAGTTTTTCAAATCACACCAAGTAATTGTTGAAAAAACTATTCCAGAATTTGCCGGACTTGGTGGTGGAAGTAGTAACTGTGCTACATTTTTGAATATGATAAATGAACAATGCAATCTAAATTTATCAAAAGATGACTTAAGTTCTATTGGAGCAACTATAGGTGCTGATGTACCATTTTTTATCTATGAATATGATAGTGCAAATGTATCTGGTATTGGAGAGATTGTTAAAAAGTTTGATGAGAAAGTATTAAATATAGAAGTAGTGACACCAAAAATCATGTGTGATACTGGTAAAATATTTACTACTTTTAGAGATAAATACTACAATGAAACATCTACTGAACTAATTGAAAAACTTTTTAATATGAAAAGTAAAGATATACTCAATAGCTTATCAATTAAAGAGGCAAATGATCTATATCTACCTGCAGTTGATTGTGAAAATGCTCTTAAAAACTATGCAAAAGAAAAATGGTTTTTTAGTGGTAGTGGTAGTAGTTTTTTTAGATTAAAGGGAGAGAATGGCTAAGAAAAAAATAAAAAATTCACCTACAACTTTTTTAAATAAGAAAGCAAATCATGACTATTTTATTTTAGATAAGTATGAAGCTGGAGTTGTTTTAGAAGGTAGTGAAATAAAAGCTATTAGAGAAGGTAGATTAAATTTAAAAGAGAGTTTTGTACGAATTATCAAAGATGAGATATTTTTACTGAATACACATATCACCCACCTAAGTACTGCCCATGCAACATATAGACCAGATGAAAGAAGAGCTAGAAAATTGCTTCTTCATAGAAAAGAGATAAATAAAATTCATCAAAAGGTGACTCAAGATGGATTGACAATTGTGGTTACTAAAATGTACTTTAATTCTAGAAATCTTGTCAAAGCACAAATAGCTCTAGCACAGGGTAAAAAGCTTCATGATAAACGTGATGATATGAAACAAAAAACGATGAAGAGAGAAACAGAACAAGCCCTAAAAAATTATAGGTAAGTACTTTTAAATCTGATTTTCGATAATATCCATACTATGATAAACTATAAAGAAGAGATACTAAAACTAAAAGAAAAACTTGATGTAACTATTGTTGCACACTTCTATCAAAAAGATGAAGTATTTGAATTAGCTGATATTACTGGTGATTCACTAGAATTAGCAAAGAGATCTATGGCTGCAAAGAGTAAATATATTTTATTTTGTGGTGTAGGATTTATGGGTCAAAGTGTAAAAGTACTAGATCCATCAAAAAGAGTTCTAATGCCAAAAATTGCATGTTGTGCAATGGCTAAAATGATCGATGTTGAATATTTCGATATGAATCTAAAAATCCTAAATGAAGCAGGTTTAAAAAATGAAGATATTTTACCTGTAACATATATCAATTCAAGTGCAGAAGTCAAAGCTAGAGTTGGAGAGATGGGTGGTCTTGTATGTACAAGTTCAAATGCTTATGCAATTATCACAAAAGCACTAGAAAGTGGTAAAAAGATATTCTTTGTTCCAGATCGTTGTTTAGGGCAAAATTTTGCAAAAGATATTGGACTTACATCAGCTGTTGTAGGAATTGATGATATTGAAGATGTTAAAAAAGCAGATATTATCTGTTTTAATGGATTTTGTTCAGTTCACCAACTATTTACTGTTGAAGATATTGAATTCTATAGAGAGAAGTATCCAGATATTATTATCGCTGTTCACCCTGAATGTGATCCAGCTATTGTTGAAGCAGCAGATTTCTCTGGTTCAACATCACAACTGATTAAATTCATCACATCATTAGATCCTGAACAAAAAGTTGCTGTTGGAACTGAATACAATATGGTAAATAGATTAAGAGAGAAAAATACTTATATCTTAAGCTCTACAAAACCAGAATGTCCTACCATGAATGAAACAACTCTAAAAGATGTATATGAAACACTAAAATCTATAGAAGATGGTAATCCAGCAAATGAGATCACTGTAGAAGAAGATGTTATTAAATATGCAAAGATTGCACTAGAACGAATGTTTGAGGTATAGATGAGTACAACACAATCGACAAGAATTTTATCAGGAATTCAACCATCAGGAACTATCCATATTGGTAACTATTTTGGGATGATCAAAAAGATGATCGAATCTCAAGATGATGGAGAATTATTTGCATTTATCGCTTCATACCATGCATTAACATCTGTAAAAGATAAAGAATTTTTACAAAAAAATACTTTTGAAGCAGCTGTTAATTTTCTAGCGCTTGGAATGGATCCTGAGAAATCAACATTCTGGGTACAAAGTGATGTGCCAGAAGTATTAGAACTGTACTGGATACTTTCAAACCATACACCAATGGGACTACTTGAACGAGCGCATAGTTATAAAGATAAAACTGCGCGTGGACTTGCAACAAATCATGGATTATTCTCATATCCAGTACTGATGGCTGCAGATATTTTACTATTTGATTCAAACATTGTTCCTGTTGGAAAAGACCAAATTCAACATGTTGAGATGACAAGAGATATAGCAAATACTTTTAACAACACTTATGGTGAAATTTTAGTAATGCCTGAAGCTAAAGTTGATGAAATTGTACAAAGTGTTCCAGGAACTGATGGAGCCAAAATGTCAAAATCATATGGAAATACAATCGATATGTTTGGTACAAAAAAAGGTGTTAAAAAACAAGTTATGAAAATAGTTACAGATTCAAAAGAACTTGATGAAGTGAAAGAGTGGGAAAACTGTAATGTTTATACTCTTTGTAAACTATTTATGAACGATGAAGAACTATTAGAGCTTCAACAAAGATATGCAACACCTGGTGAAGGATATGGACATTTCAAACTTACATTACTTGATAAGATCAATGAACATTTTGCTCCATATGCTCAACAAAGAGAATATTACTTAAATAATCCAGATAAAGTTAAAGAGATCTTAGCTCATGGAGCTTCAAAAGCAAGAAAAGTAGCACAAAATAAACTAGAAATTATAAGAGATGCAGTCGGTCTTAGCTACTAAAACTGAAATCAGATCACTTTTAGAACAAAGGACTAAGGGTGATCAATACACTCTGCTAAAAGAACTCCCTCAACCTTCCCTTTTCAAAGATATGGCAAAAGCAACTAAAAGAGTTGTTGATGCAGTACAATCAAATGAAACTATTACAATTGTAGGTGACTATGATGTTGATGGTGTTGTATCAACTACTATAATGGTTGAGTTCTTTCGAAAAGCTGGTATAGATGTAAATTGGATTGTACCAAATAGATTCAAACATGGATATGGTCTTTCACCTGCAATTTTAGAACAAATTGATACTGGTTTAGTAATAACTGTTGATAATGGTATTAGTGCCCATGAAGCTGCGCTACTTTGTAAAGAAAAAGGTCTTGACCTTATAATCACTGATCATCATACAGTAGGCGATACTCTTCCTGAAGCATATGCTGTTATCAACCCTAAGCAACATGATTGTACATTTCCATATAAAGATATTTGTGGAGCTCAAGTAGCTTGGTATTTTTGTGCTAGCATAAAAAAAGCACTTTCTCTTGATATTAACCTTATGGAATTTTTTGATATTTTAGCAATTGCAATTATTGCAGATGTAATGCCAATGCGAAGTCTTAATGTAACAATTGTAAAGAAAGGTTTAAAACTATTTGAAACTAGCAATAGAACCTCTCTACAAATACTAAAATCAACTTTAAAGAAATCTTCTATTAATGAAGAGGATATTGGCTTTTTCATCGCTCCTTTGATCAACAGTGCAGGAAGAATGGATGATGCTTCAGAAGCTGTAAAGTTTTTATTATCTCAAAATATAGATGAATCCCATAGTATTTTATCTTTTTTAACAAATCTCAATAACCAAAGAAAAGAGGAGCAAAACCAGATCTATTTAGAAAGCTTAAAACAAGTTACTGAAAATGATGATGTAATTGTTGTAGCAAGTGAGAATTGGAATGAAGGGATCATAGGGATAGTTGCAGCAAAACTATCTGAAAAATTCAAAAAACCTGCCTTTGTTTTTTCTATAACTGGAGAAAAGGCCAAAGGGAGTTCAAGGTCTTCTGTTGATGTAAACCTTTATGATCTTATTTATGCTTCTAGTGATACTACTATTGGTTTTGGTGGACATAAAGGTGCTGCTGGAGTTTTAGTAGCTACGGATAAACTAGAACAGTTTAAAACAAAAGTAAATCAAGAAGTTAAAAGTCTTCAGAGTGATACAGCACCAGAGATAAACTATTTCTCACAAGTAACTACAGGACATGTCGATATCGAGCTTTATAATATAGTCGAAGAGTTTAGACCATATGGACTTACAAATGAAGCGCCACTATTTTTATTCAAAGATATCAATATCAAAAAACACTTTTTTATAGGTAAAGAGCAACAACATCAAAAACTAATATTAGAAGACAATATTGAACTATTACTTTTTAACAACACCGATCAACTACATACAAAACAACGCATAAGTTTCACAGCAACTATGTCACTAAATGAATTTAGAGGCAATATCTCTATCAATTTAATAGCAAGAGAACTGCTTTAACTTATAAAAATCTTAATTTCAGGGATATTTAATTAAACTTTACTTAATTTAATAAAGATTTAAGCTTTACTCCTATATTATTGCGCCACTTAAAAAAAATGAAGGTAAGCAATATGAAATTTACAAAAATGGCACACAATGCTGATATCCAAAGAGATTGGATAGTAGTAGATGCAGAAGGTAAAGTATTCGGTAGAGTTATTACTGAAATTGCAACAATCTTAAGAGGAAAAGGTAAAGTTAACTTTACTCCTAATGTTGATTGTGGTGATTACGTAGTAGTAATTAATGCTTCTAAAGCAAGATTTACTGGTACAAAACTTGAAACTAAGAATTACTATACACACTCAGGATACTTTGGTTCTACTAAGACTCATAAAATGTCTGATATGTTAGAGAACAACCCAGAGAGACTATATAAATTAGCAACTAGAGGTATGTTACCAAAGACTACTTTAGGTAGAGCTATTCTTAAAAAATTAAAAGTATATGCAGATTCTGAGCACCCTCATACTGCGCAAGTTAAAGGACAATAATTATGGCAAAAGTATATGCAACTGGTAGAAGAAAAACTGCTATCGCTAAAGTTTGGTTAGAAGCTGGAAAAGGTGAAATCACTGTAAATGGTGTATCTTTAGATGTATGGCTTGGTGGTCACGAAGCTATTAAAAAAAGAGTTAAACAACCATTAGAAGTTTCTAAACAATTAGATGCTGTAAACCTAAACATCAAAACTTTAGGTGGTGGATACTCTGCTCAAGCTGATGCTGTAAGACATGGTATCTCAAGAGCATTAGTTGCTTTTGATGAGCAATTCAGAACTATTCTTAAGCCATATGGCCTTCTTACAAGAGATTCAAGATCTGTTGAAAGAAAGAAATACGGAAGAAGAAAAGCAAGAAGAAGTGGTCAATTCTCAAAGAGATAATGGATACTCTTTATTTTTTAAAAAAGCTAAAAAGATTTTTCTTTTTAGCTTTTTTTATTTCTACAACATTTTTATACTCATCTACTTTAAACTTAAGTATATCCTCAAATCCAAGTAGAATAAATCCTATCTTAGCATCTGATAGTGCTAGTAGTGAAATAGCTGATTGGATATTTAATGGACTATTTAAATATGATAAAGATGGTAATATTGTTAATGACTTAGCAAAGAGTCATACCTTCATAAATAATACAACTTTACAAATAAAACTAAAAAACAATGTCCTATGGCATGATGGAAATCCATTTACAGCAGATGATGTCATCTATACCTATAATCAAATCATAAATCCTAAAGTATTTACATCTTTAAAGTCATCATTTCAGTATGTAAAAAGTGTAAAAAAAATAGATAAATTCACTATAGAAGTGATCTACAAAGAGCCCTATTTTAAAGCTCTTAATATCTGGATGACAGGTATGCTACCTCATCATATACTTAAAGATGAAAAAGATCTGATGAAATCAGATTTTAATAAAAATCCTATTGGTACAGGAAGTTATAAACTTTTAAATGGATTTAAGAACTCTACAGATATTGAATTATTTGCAAATAAAAACTACTTTGAAGGCAAACCAAATATAGAAAAAATTGTCTATAAGTTTCTTCCTGATCCTACAACTTCATTTTTCATGCTTAAACAAAAAAAACTTGATCTTGGAGGGCTTACTCCATTACAAATCGATAGGCAAATAGAAGATGATTTCAAAAACAACTATACAATAGTCGAAAAACCTAGTTTTGGATATACATACTTAGGATTTAACCTAAACAACGAAAAATTTAAAGATATAAAAATAAGACAAGCACTAAGTCTAGCTATCAATAGAGAAGAGTTAGTAGATATTTTATTTTTTGGTCATGGTGAAGTTTGTAATGGTCCATTTTTACCAAATACTTTTGCATTTAATGAAAATATTAAAACTCCTAAACAAAATATCAAACAAGCCAAAGCTCTTTTAAAAGAGTTAGGTTATGATAAAAATAACCCATT
>CBFHVJ010000014.1:0-19132 GCA_965659435.1 uncultured Arcobacteraceae bacterium | reverse complement strand
CAATTTCAAAACATGTGATACCAGCTTTAGGCTATGCTAAAAGAAAAAAGCTTCAGCAAATAAACATCTTAGATATCTGTTTTGGACTAGGTTATAACACCTTTGCTACAATAGACTATATCTTTAAAAATGATATTGATATAAAAGTAAATTTTTACTCTCCTGAATTTGATGAAAAACTTATAAAATCTCTACAAAATTTTGAATATCCAAAAGAATTTGAATATCTAAAGTCTATCATTGATGAGGTATCAATAAATGGTTTTTATCAAGATGATAAGTTTAGTATTGAACTATTTATAGGTGATGCAAGAAAATATATACAAACTCTTGAAAGTATAGATGTTGTTTATCAAGATGCTTTTAGTAGTGATGTAAATAAAGAGCTATGGACAAAAGAGTATTTTAGTGATATTTATAAGTGTACTAAAAATGAGTGTTTAATCACTACATATTCTATAGCTACAAATGTAAGACTTTCAATGTATGAAAATGGTTTTGAGATTTATGAATACAGAAGTGGAAATACAGATAGACAAACAATTGCTTTTAAAGTAAAAGATGATGCTATTTTAGAAAATACAAAGTATATAGATATGGTTCTAAAACAGCAAAGAAATACAGTTGCTAAGGCTTTACAAGACTAAGTACTTTTTTTAAGACTTTAGTATCTATATCTATTTTAGTGATTATTCTAATGATCGCTTTTTTTACAGTTGGTTGTCGTATAGCACCTACTAAATAGCCTTTCTCTTTAAGCTCTTCTTGAATTTGTAAAACTTTTTTATTGTCATTTATCACTATTGGTAAAATCAGGCTTTCTATTTTCTTACCAAGTAGTTCTTCTACAAGTTGCTGTCTTTTTTTAATCTTCTTTTTTAATTGTTGTGTATTTTTTAGAATATATTTCAAAGATTGGTACCCAATAGCTATATCTATAAGAGATGGTGCTGTTGTATAGATAAGTGATTTTGCTCTATTTTCTAAAAATGAGATAGTTTCTTTTGAAGCTAAAATATAAGCACCATAACTTCCATAAGCTTTTCCAAGTGTTCCCATTTTGATGTAGTTTGGTTTTGTTTTGATATTAAAATGATCAAACCATCCTAAAAGGTTTTTTCCAATTACCCCAGAACTATGAGCTTCATCTACAAGTAAAAGTGCATTAAACTCATCTGCAAGTGAAGCTATTTCTTTAGGAGCGATATCTCCTTCCATAGAGTAAATACCTTCAATTGCTATAATAACACGGTTGTATCTTCCTTGTGTTGCTTCAAGGTGATATTTTAGATTCTCTACACAATTGTGTTTGAAGTATTTTACTTCACCTTGAACTAATGATGTAGCTAACACTCCGCTTGCATGATATTCTTCATCTATAAGAAGTAGGTCATTTTTTCTCACCATAGACTCAATAAGCGCCATATTTGCTAAAAATCCACTCCCTACAACAATACCATCTTCAAATTCATTTACTTTACACAGAAGATTTTCAAATTTTTGGTGAATTTTACTATAGCCATTTACCATCATTGATGCTTTTGGACCAAAGCTTTTTTGTTTTGAGACTTGTTTGACAGCTTTATTAAATATCTCTTTTTTTGTTGCCAATCCTAGATAGTCATTTGATGCTAAGTCAAAAGCATCTTCATCAAAAAGTTTTCTCTCTCTAAATCTATTTGATCTTTGTATAGCTTGAAGCTCTTTATCAAAGTACATATAATTTCCTTTTTATAAAGTGATATTTTCTAGGTATTCACACTCATCATTTGATACAATTATTGCATCGACACAATAATCATGAGTGATATTTTTTATTTTTAAATAGTATTGAATACTATTGTAGAGTTTTCTTAATTTACTTGGAGTTA
This sequence comes from uncultured Arcobacteraceae bacterium, assembly GCA_965659435.1. Taxonomy (GTDB): domain Bacteria; phylum Campylobacterota; class Campylobacteria; order Campylobacterales; family Arcobacteraceae; genus JADHTT01. The sequence goes on along the minus strand of CBFHVJ010000014.1, from coordinate 17,261 downwards.
TATTATAAACTGCTTCAAAACTTTCACCACTTTTTACTTCTATAAAATGATAAGTATTATTTTTAAAGGCTATTATGTCTATTTCGCCAAGTTTTTTGGCATAAAAGTTTTTTTCGATTATTTGGAAATTGTTTTGTTCAAGGAATATTGCAGCTTTATTTTCTGCAATATCTCCTTTTTGTTTACTCATTAAACTGGAATTACTTCCACTTCAAGTGATTTAAATAGTGCTGTTTTTGTATTTACATCTGATTCATCACCAAAGGCATAATTGATATGTGACTTTGCATGGTGAAATGAACTAAACATTGTTTTAGGCTTAATTGTTTTTGATAGCTTAATCTTTAATGGATTTGTTTCCCCATGTTCAGTTTTTAACTTTACATGTGTAACATCTTTGAAAAATTCAGCATCCTCTTTTGATACAAGTAATACATCTTCACTATGTAACTCTTTTAATCTTGGTGTTTGGATTGTTTGAGCTGCATTGTTATAATGGATTAAAACTCTTCCTGTTGTAAGATAGAATGTACTAAACTTGTCACCTTCAACAAGTTTTTTAACTTGATTTCTTAACTGATAACCATTGTAGATAAATTTACCAATTCCATCAGGAGTATTGAACTTTTCTATATGTAGTATAGGAGTATCTTCTTTATTTACAGGCCATTGAAGTCCTCTAGCTCTATTTTTCATTAGTTTATGGTAACTAGCACCACCATATCTATATGGAGCTTCTTCTCTTACATTGTTCCAAACATCTTCACTTGTATTGTAAAGGAAGTTACCTGCAATTTTATTTTCAATATCTCTTAGTACTTGCCAGTCATCTGGAAGATCATTTTCAACTAATGGTTGAGATAAGTGAAGTCTTCTCATGGCATTTACATAAACACCAGTTTTTTCATATGCTGATTTAACACCAAATACGATATCTGATTTTTTTGCAATCTCATTCATAAATAGATCTTGAGTGATTAAAATCTCTAAGTGCTCTAATGCTTTGTTGATTTTATTTAGATTTGGATGGATATGTGCAGTATCTTCACCCATAACGATCATAGATTTGATTTCATCTCTTAACATAGCATCCATTAGATCTGGAGTTTTTAAACCTTCCTCTTTTGGCTTTGTATAATCAGGACCATAGTATGGTAAACAACCCATATCACAAGTACCTTGTACATTATTTTGCCCTCTAAGAGGCATTAGTCCAGCACCTCTTTTACCAATATTTCCAGTCATAAGTGCTAAATTTACCATAGCCATAACAGCATAAGAACCATCGATATTTTCTGAAATCCCAAGTCCCCAGAATATCATAGATTTTTTTGTAGCATAAGCTCTTGCAACAGTAGGAATTTGATCTGCTATATCTTCATACCCTTTGATATTTCTAAAATATTCAGGGTTTGCATATTGGTCATTTAAAATTGATTCTTTATATTGCTCAAACTCTTTTGTTCTTGTATCAATAAACTCTTGGTTGTATAGACCTTCACTTAAAATTACATATGCAATTGCATTTAAAAGTAGTAAGTTTGACTCGTATGGTAAAACTAAAGTATCATTTGCAAATTTACTTAATTGGATTTTTCTTACATCACAAATATACAGTTCAGATGTTTTAGCTCGTGCTGCTTCGATCATTCTATTTGCTACAATAGGGTGTGCTTCAGTTGTATTTGATCCAATTACAAGCATAAATTCTGTTTCAAAAATATCATCAAATGGATTTGTCGCTGCACCCTCACCAATAGTTGCAGCCATACCATTTAGACTTGGAGCATGACAAACTCTAGCACAGTTATCAATATTTGGAGAGTCCATAGATTCTCTAGTAAATTTTTGTAATAAGAATCCAGATTCACACGATGTTCTTGCTCCACCAGTTGCACAGAATGCATGCCTACCATACTTCTCTTTTACTTGTGAAAGTTTCCATGCAGCAATAGAAGTTGCAAATTCATAATTTGATTCATACCATGTATCATCAAAATCTGCTAAAGTATTTGCTCTTGCTTTTAACTCTTGTGGTAGAAGATTCATGTTTTTTTCAATAAAAGACTTTCTAATTCTCGTGTTTCTTACTCGATCATCAGAGTGTACAAAGTGAAACCCTTCTTTCCCTTTAATACAAAGTTTTCCTCTACTTACATAGCCATCTTTTTGTGCAAAAATCTTTTGGATTTTATTGTCTTTTACTTGTGCTGTGATATCACAACCAACTCCACAGTATGTACATACTGAACCAATATCATGTGCGCCCATAAATCAACCCCCACCTACAAATTGTAATAATTCAATTTTATCGTTTTCTTTAACAATAAAATTATGCCAGTTATCTTTTTTAACAATATCCATATTAACAGCTGCTGCCATCACTTTATCTTCAATTTTTAAAGATGTGATGATCTGTCCTAGTGTGCTGTTGGCTTCAAATTGTTTATCTTCCCCATTGACTACTATATTCATCTATTTCCCTTGCTTTCTAAAGTGAGCCATTTTGAACCTATCTCCCATTCCTGTTGGAGTTAATAGTGTTTTAGCTTTGTTAGCTTCCCTTAGATAATTTTCTTCATCTGTATTTTGATGAAGCATTTCAAGTAGAGAGATTATACCAAAATCAACTAAAGCTTTTAGTTGAGTAGTAAAATTAATATTTTCAATGTTACTTTTTGTGAAGGAATCGATAAGGTGTGAAAAGTGTACATCATAAGTAATATCACTTATTTGATAGAGTTCTTGAAGATCAATATTATCTTCAAATATAGGATGTACATTATGTTTATGATAGATTCTTGCTGAAAAATCGTTTCTTGGATATAGGTCACCATAATCAAATGTGATAAATTCAAATTGTTCAATATTTTGATCTAAAACTTTTGCAAAAGTTTCAAATCCTAAAGATATTTCACCTTTAGTGATATTGTATTTTGAACATTTCTCTTGAAGAGTTTTATCATCTGGACTATTTAGATCAAGATCGATAAAAGATATTTTGTGATCTTCTACTACTGCTTTTTGTAAAATATTTTCTTTATTTGTATAAACAAGTTCACAAGAAAATGCATCAAATATCTCATTTGCAACGATAAAAGCATTAGATGCTTTAAACTCTGTAATATCATCATAGTGTTGTAGTTTGATCACATCACCAAATGAGTTTTGGAAATACTCTTTTTGTTTCTCTTGTAAAAATGGATATCTTTCAACTATTGCAAATTTTAATGTATCGAGAAGCTCAGGCTGTAATGTATATATAAATTGAATAATATCAGCTAAGAGATATCCATGGTGTGCACCAACTTCAACAATTGTTGTATCTTTTGGTAAATGCCCTTCATTGATTGTATCAACAAGTTTTTTTCCAATAGAACCACCAAAAAAGCTACTAGTACTTACAGCAGTATAAAAGTCACCACCTTTTCCTATAGTTTTATAGTTTGAGTAGTATCCAGTATCACTATAAAGCCAATTATCAAAATAGGTACTAAAATTATTTTGTTCTTGCATACGCTTCTAATAGCTCTAGCTGTTTATCTATTTTATAGATATTTAGATTTAGTGTCTCAACTTGTTTTGAATTTTCAAGTAATGTTACATCATCACTTGTTTTTAAACCACCTGACTGTAGCTCTTTCATCTGGAAAATTAGTTTTGAATAGTAGTTGATGTTATCGTTTTGTACTTTGATTTTGTTATCAATTGTTTTAATTTTAGAATATAAACTTTCAATAAAATTTAATTCTTCATTTTTTTGGATGTTTGTATCAAGCTTAGATTTTAAATAAGCAATTTTAGAACTTTGGATATCATATCCACTCTTAATATCAAGAGGTATAGAGATATTTATACCACCATATTCTACTGTGTCATCTGAGTAACCACTATCTCTTTCGTGATAGTCTGTATAACTATATGTTAAATTTACTGTTGGTAAATATTTTGAAATAGTCACTTTTTTTAAGTAATTTAATGAGTTTTCATTTTGTAAAGATTTTTGTATATTTATATTTTGTTTTAAAAATGTCTCTTTACCAATCATATTAAACTGTGGTAAAGTAAAATCTGTATAGTTTTGTGAAGCTAATAGATTAAAAGACTTTTCTAATGTTTGTTTTTGAAGCTTTAGATCTTCTAATGTAATCTTATTTTTATTGAAAGTGATAATAGCATTGTTTAGAGATATAACATCTAACATACCATTTAATACTTCCTCTTGTTTGTTTGATACTTCAATTTGAGAATTTTTGATTTGTAATTTTTGCTTTGCAATATTTAGGTCAATTTGATGTAATTGAAATAGTAATTTCGTAGCATCTTTAATAAGTGCTTTTTTTTGCGCTTGAAGCTCTAATGTTTGGTAGTTCTTTGATGAATGAGAATACTTAATAGCATTATAGATACCACCACTTTTAAAAATAGCTTGACTAACACTAATAACAGAAGCAGAATAATCATAAGTATCAGAGTTACCATCAGATTTTTTATAGGTATATGTGATTGGATTAATCCAATCAATTTTTTGTTTTGCACTATCTGTATTGATTTTTTCTTGTTGATAATCAAAACTCTTTAATCTATCAGTTGATAGAATTGTAGAATTTGCTAAAAGGGGTGACACTAAAAGTGTTGATATTAGTAATAGTTTAAATGTTTTCAATTGCTTTTTCCAATCTTGTAAATCCTTCATCAATCTCATCTTTTGTGATTGTTAAAGGTGGTAATAATCTTAATGTAATTTTTCCAGCTTTTAATACAAGAACACCAGTATCAAAGGCATTATTATAAATTTTACTAAGTGTCTCTTCATCTTTTACACGAAGACCTCTCATAAGACCAAGACCAACTTCTTTGTTGAATAGATCAGTATGGTTGTTGTAAAATTCTTTTAATTTATTATTGAAGTAGATCATCGCTTCATCTAAAGCACCACTGTTTTTATACTCTTCTAAAATATTTAAAACCTCTAATGATGCAGCTGTACTTAAGTAGTTTCCTCCAAAAGTTGATCCATGGTCACCAGGTGCAAAAATATCTTTGTGCTTTGTCATTACACAACCAATAGGAACACCACCTCCCATACCTTTTGCCATAGTGATGATATCTGGTTGGATATCATAAAGGTTTGATGCTAGAAATTCTCCTGTTCTGTATGCTCCCGTTTGTACTTCATCAATGATTAATAATAGATCATTTTCTTTACAAAATGTTGCTAACTTTTGGATATCTTCTTTTGGAAATGGTTGAACACCACCTTCCCCTTGAATTAGTTCAATCATAACAGCAACTGTTTCATCATCAATTGTTTCATATAATTCATCTAGTTTGTGTTTGGATGAAAATCCTTCTGGGTATGGAGAGAAGTTTTCAGAATGCATCTTTTTTTGACCACTAGCTTTTACAGTAGTAATTGTTCTACCATGAAATGAATGACCCAAAGTTACAATCTTGTATTTTTTACTATCAAAGTTAACTTCGCCATATTTTCTAGCAATTTTAATAGCACCTTCATTTGCCTCAGCTCCACTATTTGCAAAAAACATTGCCATATCATAGCCACTTAGTTTATTTATCTTTTGAGCTAAAAGTGCTTGTGGTTCAATAGCATATAGGTTAGAGATATGAGTAATAATTGATACTTGATTACAAATAGCATCAGAAACTCTTTTATTTCCATGACCTACAGAAACTACACCAATACCACTTGTAAAATCTATATAATCATTTTCTTTATCATCAAAAAGTGTAGAGTTTACACCTCTTTTAAAATTTACATAATTTCTTGCATAAGTATTTAGTACATTTTGTTTATCTATTTGTTCTAAGTTCATAAAAGCCCTTTATTTATATGGCTTTAATGATACTGAAATTTTGATAAAAAATTGCTATTTTATTGATAAAAATGAGTTAAATACACATTCTATTCTAGCAGGGATATCTTTACCTTGAAAGCTCATAAAGTCTGTTTGGATTTTATAGATAAGTTGATTCTCTAATCTAAATTCATATACTAAGTAACCAGCATATAATTTGCAGTTATCACTTTTTTTATTTGGATCTTCTCTATCATTTTCTCGTGTATAGAAATTTATAGAAAGTATTTTGTCATCTACTTTATTTGTAATTTTTTTACTATTAATAATTTTTTTTGTAAGTTGTTCAATATCTTCTTTTGAGATATAATTAAAAAGTTGAGATTTGGCATGAATACTTTTCCAAATATCAGAGGATAGCGTTATGTTTCCACTTTGTAATAGTTGCTGGGCTATAGTTATTTTAGACTTATCAAGAACTTTTTCAAATGTTGTAAGTTCTTTTTGACAACTTAATCTATTTGCTTTAACTGATATAGGTTCTTTAGTCGCCTCTTGATAAATACTTAAGCCAATGGCAGACAGTAAAAATATAATAATAAATATACCTAAATATTTTTTCAAAACTACTCCTGTATACAAATATCTTGATTAATGATATTTTTGATTGTTTGATAGATGACAATTAAGATGATAATAGTAGTAACTATAATCAGTGTGTATGATAGATAAAGGATAATACTACTTTGTATTAGTTTATACATTAAAAGTGATGCAATAGTTATAGCAGCAAGTGGAAAGATAAATGCCCACCATGAGATGAAAAATTTAATACCTAAAAAGCTTTTATACATAAAAGCAACTAGTAGTGTAAAAAATAGTGCAATACTGAAAAGGAAAGTTGCAAAGAAATCAAGCGTACCAAATAGTTTGATATAGGAAACAAATCCAACTGCAGGAGGAGCAATTAGGATAAATAGAGTTGGTAAGAATTTGATCGCTAATTGATTATGAAAAATAATTCTATTAAAAATAATAGCAAATAGTATAATCCAAAAAAACATCCCTATAGAGAAGAAAAATATTAAAGCTTCAGTGGCAGCAAGATCTATTCCCCCAATTGGGATAATAACATTTCCAACTATAGGGATAAACCAAGCTGGATTAGAATGTGCTATCTCTTGGTTATTATTGATCCAAAAAGAGATAGTATGTAAAGTTAAATAAAGATGAAGTGCAACTGCTGGATACCAAAATAAAGCACTTACTAGTGGGTTGATCTCTTTATAGATAATAGATAATAGTAACATCGATATAGAAATTGCAGCAAAGAAATTTATCCTAATAGGGTGAGAGAATTCAGTTTTAACAGATTGTGGATATTTGATAAACTTTAAAAGATATAGTATAGCGATGATAAAAAAAAGTATTGTAGTAAGTACAACAAGAATATCACTAACAATACAAGGGCATTGTAATAATTCATGTGCTTTTTGATAGCTTATTGTTAATCCACTAAGACCCATAATAATAGCAAACATCATAATTGGAAAGTTTTGTAATCTATTTCGATTTGTATCCAAGTGGTACCTTTTTATAATTTAAGTAAACATTATAATAAATATAACTTAATATAATCTAAAACTATTATAGAGTAGATATTTATCAAAAAATTTAGCATAAATTGGGTACCATATTGGCAATATTTTTAAGGATTTATATGCAACATTTAATTACTCCAAATGACTTTACAAACAAAGATATCGAAGAGCTTTTTGGTGATGCAAAGTTATTTAACGATCTTCAATCATCTGATATTTTAAAAGGTAAAGTGGTTATCACTTTATTTTTTGAAAATTCAACTAGAACAAGAAGTAGTTTTGAGATAGCAGCAAAAAGATTAGGTGCTAGTGTAGTTAATTTAGATATTAGTACAAGCTCTAGTAGTAAAGGGGAAACTCTTATAGATACTGTAGCAAATTTAAATGCTATGAAACCAGATGCAATTATTGTAAGGCATAGAGATTGTGGATTACCAGCAAGTTTAATTGAATATGTTGATTGTCCTATTTTAAATGCTGGTGATGGTATGAATGCTCATCCAACACAAGCACTACTTGATCTATATACAATTTTAGAACATTTTGATGGAGAGGTTGAAGGTAAAAAAATAGTTATTACTGGTGATATTAAAACATCTAGGGTTGCAAATAGTAATTTAGAACTTTTACCACGTTTTGGTTTAAAACCTGTACTTGTAGCACCAGAGCATTTTATGCCAGATACAAATGAATTCCAAAAAGCTACATTTTTAAAAGATGTAATCGATGATATAGATATTGTTATGAGTTTAAGAACACAATTAGAAAGACATCATCAATCTTACTATAATTCATTAGAGGAATTTGGAAAAGATTATTGTGTTACTTCAGATGTAGTAGGCAATAGAGATATTTTGATTATGCACCCTGGGCCAGTAAATAGAAATATTGATATTAGTGATGAACTTTTAGCTGATTCTAGATCAAAAGTTTTAAGACAAGTTACTAATGGAGTTGCCGTTAGAATGGCAATTTTAAAAAGATTAATTTTACAATAAAGGTGTAGATGATATGTCTCAAGATTTAAAAGAGACTTTAAATAAATATGGTTCTAAAAAAGAGCCATTCTTTTTTGTGATAAGTTATGATCTTTCAAAATGGGATGTTACCCCTTTAAAAAATCTTTCAAAAGATATAAAATATAGCTTTGAAGAGATTCAAGAAGAGGTACAAGTTAATAAAGACTCAACGTATGATGCAATTGAGCTTGAAGAGTATAGAGAGAAATTTCAAACAGTTTTAGAACATATTCAAGATGGAAATACTTACCTTTTTAATTTAACTCAACCTACTAATTTCTATACCCCATATTCTTTAGATAAAATCTATAATATTACACGGAGTCGTTGTAAGCTTTATTATAAAGATCAATTTGTTTGTTTTTCTCCTGAAAGATTTGTAGAGATTAATAATAATAAAATCTTTACATACCCTATGAAAGGGACAATTGATGCAGATATCCCAAATGCTAAAAAGCTAATCATGGATGATCCTAAAGAGTTAGCAGAACATACTATGGTAGTTGATCTTTTGAGAAATGATCTGTCAATTGTATCATCAAATGTGCAAGTGGATCAATTTAGATATTGTGATAAGATCAAAGCAGGAAAAAAAGAGTTATTACAAATAAGTTCTAAAATATCAGGTGAGTTAAAATCAAATTGGCATGATGAGCTAGGTGATATTATAACATCATTATTACCAGCAGGTAGTATAACAGGTACTCCTAAGAAAAAAACGCTTGAGTTAATTCAAGAGATAGAACAATATGATAGAAAATTTTTTACAGGTATTTGTGGAGAATTTGATGGAGAAAATCTAAAAAGCTATGTGATGATTCGATTTATTGAGAAAAATGAATATGGTGAATTGGTATATAAAAGTGGTGGTGGAATAACTGCTGATAGTGATTTAGTAAAAGAATATCAAGAGATGTGTGATAAGGTTTATCTACCATAATGCAATATTTTGAAACAATAAAATGTGATGACTATGAGGTGTGTCACCTTGATTTTCATAAAAGACGAATTGCTAATACAATTGGATTAAATATTAATTTGGAAGAGTATATCTATCCTCCAAATGAAAAACTTTTAAAATGTAAGGTTATTTATGATGAAAGTTCAATTATAGATATAAGTTACAGTGAGTATATACAAAAAGATATAAGTTTGTTTAAAATAGTTTATAGTGATACAATCGAATATAGTAAAAAATATTTAAATAGAGAGCAAATTATACAACTACAAGAGCATCAGAAAGAAGCTGATGAGGTAATAATTATAAAAAATAGTAAAGTTACCGATACTTCAATTGCAAATATCGCAATCTATCTAGATGATACTTGGATCACTCCAAAGTTACCACTTTTGTATGGAACTACAAGAGCAAGGCTTATAGAAGAGGGTAAAATAAAAGAGCAAGATATAGATCTTTTGATGTTGAAAAAAGCTACAAAAATTGCTACACTAAATGCAATGGTTGGATTTAATGAAATTAAAGAATTTAAATTACTTTAGGGATAAAAATGATTACAAATATATTACAAAATAAAAAGTATAGTGGATTAACAACTTCACAAGTAAAAGAACAATTAATGCTTCTTGTAGATTTAACTGACAGTTTTTCAATCACTGCAAATATTAATCAAGTGAGTTTTAATCCTGATATTCCAGAAAATATAAAAGAGAGTTTTTCACAATATACACTTTTTGCATTAGCAAATTATACTTTTGAGTCAGTAATGTTATCAGAAGATAGCATGAGTTTTGAAGCTGGATTTGGGGAAGAAAATATTGGTTCTGTTGTAACGATTCCATACGGTTGTATTTTTCAAATTATTGTTGATGATTCTATTGTATTTATCAATCCAACAGCAACAATGGTACAAGAGGATAAAAGTAAAGAGTTTGATCAAGAAGAGAGATCAAAAAATGCTTTTAAAATGAATCCTAAAAATAAGAATTTACTAGATTAAAGTATTTTAATATCGCCATTTTCTTGTTCTTGAAAATTTATTTCATTATTTTGTAATGTCCTAATTATCTTTATTTTTTCAGATGTTTCCTTATATATATCATGAGTAGATTTATCCTCTTTTGCTTTTAAAAGAAAAGTATTATCATTTTGTGAAAAAAAGTATGATGTTAATATTAGATTTTTATGAGTAGTTATCTCTTGCATAGTTTGTCCTTCTTGCAATATGTCTTTATATATAAAACTGACAAATAAAATTAAGAGAGAGGGAGCTCATAAGAAAAAGGGTTTTCTTTCTTAACAAACTTTGTCAGTGTAAAATACTATTACTTTTAAGTGACTGTTTGGTTACGAGATAGATAGGGAGTTATAGAGCCCTGTTTATAGGCTTATTTTCCAGAAAATTTAACTAGTGCTGATCCCCAAGTAAGACCACCACCAAATGCATCAAGAAGCATCATATCTCCAGATTGAAGACGACCTTCCTCATAAGCATGGTTAATTGCCATAGGGATAGATGCAGAAGATGTATTTCCATATTTTGCAACTGTAACAACTTTTTGTTCATCTTTAAACTTTAGAGCATCACCAACAGCTTTGATGATTCTATAGTTTGCTTGATGTGGAATAAATAGATCAATATCATCATTTTGAAGTTTATTTTTCTCCATGATATCTTTTACATCATTAGTAAGAGTTCTTACTGCTATTTTAAATGTTTCATTTCCTTTCATTTGAAGAAAAGTCTTCTCTTGACTTGCAACACCTGGTGTAAGTAAAAGATCTTTCAGTCCACCATCTGCACTACATTGGATATCTAAAATAGCATCATCTTTGTCTTCAGTTACACTAATAATAGCGGCACCAGCACCGTCACCAAATAGCATACATGTTGTTCTATCTGAATAATCGATGATATCACTTAGTTTTTCTGCTCCAACTATAAGAACATTTTTTTTCATACCTGATTCGATAAATGCTTTTGCAGTTTGAAGTGCATATACAAATCCTGTACACGCAGCACTAATATCTAGTGCCATTACATTATTGATACCAAGCTTATTGGCAATAAGACATGCAGTTGAAGGCATGCAGTAATAATCTGGTGAGATTGTTGCACAAACTACAAGATCTATATCTGTCACTTCTATGTCAGCTCTTTCAATAGCAACTTTTGCAGCTTCTACTCCAAGATCACTTGTATGTTGATCTTTTGCAGAAATTCTTCTTTCACTTATACCAGTTCTTTTAGTGATCCATTCATCACTTGTATCCATTCTATCAACAAACCATTGGTTAGTTCTTATTTCATCGGGAATATAACTACCAATAGATTTGAAAGAAGCATACATCTTAATTAGGCCTTGTAAGTTTTTAGTTTTTCTTCAATATTACTATTAAGATTAGAATCAGCAGCTGTTATAGCTTGAAAGATTGCATTTTTAATAGCTTTTGCATTTGATTTACCATGTGCAATAATTACAGGTGCCTTTACTCCAAGAAGAGGTGCTCCACCATATTCAGCATAATCAACTTTTAGTTTTAATGTTTTGAAAACTTTTCTCATTAAAACTGCGCCAAGGATAGATACAAGAGATCTTCGAAGATTATTCTTTAGAATCTTTACAATTGTATCTGCAACACCTTCTGCAGTTTTAAGCATGATATTCCCAATAAATCCATCACAAACTACTACATCTGTAGAACCATTAAAGATATCATTCCCTTCAACATTCCCTACAAATTGAGGAAGGTTTGCACAAAGTTTAAAGGCTTCTTTTGTAACTTCATTTCCTTTGCTTTCCTCTTCACCATTACTTAGTAGTCCCACTAAAGGTTCATCAATTCCAAGAACTTCTTGAGAATATACTTGACCCATAATAGCAAACTCTTTTAGGTTATTTGCATCACAATCAACATTTGCACCAACATCTAATACTAGTGTATTACCATTTTCTGTTGGCATTAGTGTAGCAATAGCTGGACGACTTACACCTTTAATTCTTCCTATTCGTAATGTTGCTAAACTCATAGATGCACCACTATGACCAGCACTTACATATGCATCTGCTTCACCATTTCTTACAAGTTCGATAGCTTTGTAAGCAGTTGATTCTTTTCTTTTTAGAGCATCAGTAGCGTGATCAGTCATATTTATAACATCATCAGTATCGATTATTTCGATTCTATCATCAAGTTTTTGAGGAATTAAAGGTAGAAGTTCTTCTTTTTTACCTACTGCAAGTGCAGTAAATCTTTTGTCTTTTTTTAGTGCTAGTACTAAACCTTCTATAATAGGAGCAGGACCGAAGTCCCCACCCATTGCATCAATTGCAATTTTAATCATTATTATGATTCGCTTTTGTATTCACCAGTAGTTGGGTTTACATTGTGAGGCATCTTCCAAGTTCCATCTGAATCTTTAACTGGTCTCTTTAATGTAATTTTGTAGTGAGTTCTTCTCTTCGCAGCTCTTGTATGCGAAACCCTTCTCTTAGGTACTGCCATATTTTTATCCTTTTAAAATTCTTTTTCAAATAGATCATCGCTATCACAGTTTTCACACATATGGTAATCATTACCAATAGATGTAATCTCTGAAGCTACTATTTGTTCGAAATCTATAATATTGTCATCAACTTCTATTACAGTTTCTTCATGTTTGTCATCCGAATATATCCCATCGCTTACAATAAAGTCAGCTCTTTCATCGATATATACATCTGTATCCTTACCACATTTATAACAAGTGGTTTGGAATTTTCCACTAATATTAGCGTCAAATTTAGCTAGTGTTGGCGATATTCTACCAAACTGTCCTTCAAAAATAACTGAATCTAAGCTAAAAGAAAATTCTTTTGGCTCAAATGGTACTTTTCTAAATTCAACTTTCATTGATTGATACTAGCAGATTTCTCTTTGTGCAAAGAAGAAATCAATTTCGATTGCTGCATTTTCTAACGAATCAGATCCGTGAACTGCATTAGCATCAATAGAGTCAGCAAAATCTGCTCTGATTGTTCCAGCAGCAGCTTCTTTAGGGTTAGTAGCACCCATTAAGTCTCTATTTTTAGCCATTGCGTTTTCACCTTCAAGTACTGAAACTACAACTGGTCCACTTACCATAAAGTCTACTAATTCACCGTAGAATGGTCTCTCTGCATGTACTGCATAGAAAGCTTTTGCATCTGGTTTGCTTAAGTGAATTTTTTTAGTTGCAGCGATTCTTAAACCGTTGCTTTCAAATCTGTCTAAGATTTTACCAACAACATTTTTTGCAACTGCATCTGGTTTGATGATTGAAAGAGTTCTTTCCATTTTTATCCCTTGTTTTAAATTAAAGTTGGCGATTATATCCAATCTTTTTAAAAAAAGCAAATAAAAAAGGGAGATAGTATTAAAACCACCTCCCTTTTAGAATAAAACTAATAGTTAATATTAGTCTTCGATTACTGGCTCACCGTCAGTAGCACCTTCAGTTGTTGGTGCATCCCATACGATACATCCCTCAGTAGGACAAGCTTCAGCACATGCTGGAGTATCATGATCTCCAACACATTCAGTACAAGTTTCAGCATTTACGAAGTAAATATCTTCACCAGTTGGGTTCTCATCGTTATCAACGATTGATTCAGTAGGACACTCATCTAAACAAGCATCACAGTTAATACAAATATCAGTAATTTTTACTGCCATAATATTCTCCTATTTTTATTTCAACTGAACTCTATCACACAAAAAATAAAAATTAGCTAAAGAATAAAATTAATCAAGCACTCTAGAATTAAGAGTAACTTTTTGTATAGTTTCTATACTAAAATATTATCTAGATTGCTGTTTTTGCAGCTTCTAAAGCAGCTTCATAGTTTGGTTCTTCAGTAATTTCTGATACTAATTCTTTGTAACAAACTTTCCCATCTCTACCAATAACGAAGATTGCTCTACAAGTAATTCCTGCTAATGGACCATCAGCTAGTAACATACCGTAAGCATTGGCAAACTCTTTGTTTCTAAAGTCTGAACATACTTTTAAGTTTTCAATTCCAGCAGTTGCACAGAATTTAGCTGAAGCAAATGGTAAGTCCATTGATACAGTTGTAACAGTTACACCTTCAATTGAAGCAGCTTCAGTATTGAACTTTCTAGTTTCTGCATCACATACAGGAGTGTCTAATGATGGTACTACTACAACCAATTGTGCATTTTCTTGAGCTCCACCAATTGTTTCATCTTGTAACATAGGATTACAATTTACTACTGTTACCTCTGGTGCTACATCACCAACATTAATCTTATTACCTGTTAAATTACAAACGATATCTTGTTTAAAAGTTACTGTTGCCATTTTAATCCTTTTGTATATATTTCTTGAAAGTATAATAAAAGAAGATAAAAATAGTCTTAATTAGAATTATTAACAAGTTATTATAACAAATTAGCTATAATCACCTAAAATTATAGCTTAGGTAAACAATGGAAAAAAAAGTAGAACTGTTATCACCAGCAGGAAATTTAGAAAAATTAAAGATTGCATTTGCCTATGGAGCTGATGCAGTTTATGGTGGGGTAAGTCATTTTTCTCTTCGAATACGAAGTGGAAAAGAGTTTACATATGAAACTTTTAAAGAGGGTATTGATTATGCACATTCTCTTGGTAAGAAAGTATATGTAACAATAAATGGATTCCCATTTAATTCACAAATAGATCTTTTAAAAGAGCATATTAAAAAAGTAGCGGCAATGAAACCTGATGCTTTAATCGTTGCTGCACCAGGAGTAGTTGCACTTTGTAGAGAATTAGCTCCAAATATAACAATCCACCTTTCAACTCAAGCAAATGTTATGAATTATCTAGATGCAAAAGTATATTACGATATGGGTGTGCGTAGAATAATTGCTGCACGAGAGATTAGTTTAAAAGATGTAGAGGCAATTAAAAAGGAATTACCAGACTTAGAGATAGAAATATTTGTTCATGGATCGATGTGTTTTGCTTATAGCGGAAGATGTTTAGTGAGTGCTGTACAAATGGGTAGAGTTCCAAATAGAGGAAGCTGTGCAAATGATTGTAGGTTTGAATATACTTTATATGCTGCAAATGAGGATCATAGTAGTTTATTTAGATTAGAAGAAGATCCAGGAGTTGGTACTTATATATTTAATGCTAAAGATATGAATTTAGCCTCACATGTTGATGAAATATTAGCTTCAGATGCTGTTGATTCTATTAAAATAGAAGGTCGTACAAAATCACCATATTATGCTGCAATCACAGCATATACATATAGAATGGCTATTGATGATTATTACAATGACAAATTTGATGCCAAAAAGTATCAAAGAGAATTAAATACTACTAAAAATAGAGGATTTACAGACGCTTACTTAGTACATAAACCATTTGAAAAGAATGATACTCAAAATCATGATTATGCATTAAGTGCTGGTAGTTATGAAGTAAGTGGTTTAGTTATAGAAGATGGTGAACATTTTATGTGTAAGTATAAAACATATCCAGGTGATGAGATTGAGATATTTGCGCCACTAGGAAGTAAGATTGAAACTTGTGACAATGAGATTGGTTCAATTAAACAAAAAGATGATGGTAAATACTATATAAGCTTCAAGAGAATTATTACACAACTTGATAAAGAGTTAGAGTCTGTTCATAGTGGTAATACTAACCCTATTAAATTACCAGGAAAATTACCATATATGACAATGTTTAGAGTAGAAAATGAAAACTGGCAAGAAGAATTGCCATCGTGTAGTTCATAAGAGTATTTTATGGCCAATTATCTTAAAAGATAATATGTGATAAAATCACTTTTAAATTAACAAAGGAGATTATTGATGAATTTTGTTTCGATTATCATGGGAAGTAAGTCTGATTATAAAGTTATGAAAAACTGTGCAGATTTATTAGAACAGTTTGCTGTTCCTTATGAACTTATAATCTCCTCAGCTCATAGATCTCCACAAAGAACAAGAGAGTATATAAAAAAAGCAGAAAAGAAAGGTGCAAAAATATTTATTTGTGCATCTGGAATGGCAGCACATTTAGCTGGTGCTGTTGCAACAACTACAACGAAACCAGTAATTGGAGTACCTATGAAAGGTGGAGCTATGGATGGTATGGATGCGATGCTTTCAACTGTTCAAATGCCATCAGGTATGCCAGTTGCTACTGTTGCTTTAGGTAAAGCTGGTGCTGTTAATGCTGCATATCTTGCGATGCAGATTTTAGCAATAACAGATACGAATTTAGCCGTGAAGTTAAAAGAAGATAGAGTTATTAAAGAACATAAAATAACAAACGATTCAAAAGAAGTAGAGGTAATAATTTAACAATGGTAACATTTAGTCAACTTTTATTAAAGCTCCAGCAATTCTGGGCTGATCAGGGATGTAATATTTTACAACCATATGATATCCCATCTGGAGCAGGAACATTTCACCCAGCAACACTTTTAAGAAGTTTAGATAGTAAACCTTGGAGTGTAGCTTATGTAGCACCAAGTAGAAGACCTACAGACGGTAGATATGGTGAAAATCCAAATAGACTTGGAAGTTATTACCAATTTCAAGCATTAATTAAACCTAGTCCTGAAAATATTCAAGATTTGTATTTACAGTCTTTAGAGTATTTAGGACTAGATCTTTCAAAACATGATATTAGATTTGTTGAGGATAATTGGGAATCACCAACACTTGGAGCATGGGGTCTTGGTTGGGAAGTTTGGCTAGATGGAATGGAAGTTACTCAGTTTACATACTTTCAACAAGTGGGTGGATTAGCTTGTGATCCTGTTGCTGTAGAGATTACATATGGAACAGAAAGACTTGCTATGTATCTTCAAGGTGT
>CBFHVJ010000013.1:0-19329 GCA_965659435.1 uncultured Arcobacteraceae bacterium | reverse complement strand
GCGACTTGAACTAGCTCTGTACTATTTTCTTTTAG
The DNA here is from genome assembly GCA_965659435.1 of uncultured Arcobacteraceae bacterium. Taxonomy (GTDB): domain Bacteria; phylum Campylobacterota; class Campylobacteria; order Campylobacterales; family Arcobacteraceae; genus JADHTT01. The sequence continues at coordinate 19,294 of CBFHVJ010000013.1, read as the reverse complement.
TGCTGATTTTTTCTCTTTTGTTTTAGAAGAGTTGTTTGGAATCTCTGTTTCTTCCTCATCCTCTTCATCATTATTATGGCTTACTTCATCTAAAAGATCGATTCTTTGTATACCTGCTGCATGTAAAAGATATGTAGCATAAGATTGTTCATTGTTTAAAATTGCAATTAACATATCTTCAACTTCAGCAATGTTTTTACCACTACCTTGTGTTTGTGCTACCATTTGCTCAATTGTTTGACTTAATGTTACAGTTTCAATTGGATCAGTTTTGTCATCTTCTTCAAGTGTAGGTGTACTGTCTATTAGATGTTTATGTGCTTTGTTGGCAATTTCTTTAATATTGATACCCATATCATCAAGCATACTGTAGATTACTTCATTGTCTATTAGTTTAAAGAAAACATGCTCTAGAGTGATATATTCATGTTTTTGTTCTCTTGCAAAATTAACTGCTTGAGAAAAAACAAGTCTTAAGTCTTGACCTATCATATTATTCTTCTTCCATAACAGCTTTTAGTGGGAAACCCTCTTTTTTAGCTAGTGTTCTGACTTGTGCAACTTTTGTTGCTGCAATCTCATGAGTGTATACACCACATACCTCTTTACCGTTGTTATGTATATTTAACATAATTTTTTCAGCAGTTGCTAGATCTTTTTTGAAGATTTTTGTTAACACATCAATAACAAAATCCATAGTTGAATAGTTATCGTTTAGTAAAAATACTTTAACTTTTTTTGGTTCAGTTACTTCAATCTGTTCATCAAGTTCAACTTCGTAATATTTTCCCAAGTTTATACCCTTTGTGTTATAATTGATCTGATTATAGCCAAAGAATATAAAGGATATCTATAAAATGAAAACTATTTATTTTGTGACAGCAACAAACACTGATGTAGGGAAAACTTATGGATGTGAAGTGTTTTTAAAGCAGTTTACAAAAGAGGGGAAAAAGGTTGGTTATTTTAAGCCTTGTGAAACAGGGGTTGAAGATCAACCTCTAGATGGATCAAAAATGTTACAGTTGGCAAAAGAGTTAAATCCAAATTTTGATGTAACAATTGATGATGTTGTACCATATCAGTTTAAACTCCCTGCTGCTCCTTATGTTGCAAATAGTGACAAGGTTGATATTGATGTTGAATTTTTAAAGCAAAAGATTAAATATCTTTTAAACTTTTGTGATCTTTTAGTAGTTGAAGGTGCTGGTGGGCTGATGGTACCTTTAAAAGAGAACTATTTTATTATCGATCTTATTAAAGATTTTCAAGATAGTTTTAACCAAGAAACAAGGTTAATCACTCCAAGTAAGCTTGGTTCAATCAATGATACACTACTTTCTCAAAGTATGTTAGAACAAAGAGGTATTAATTATAGGTGGTATATAAATCTTTATCAAGATAAAGATAGTTTTAGTGAAGTAACGCTTCCCTTTTATGAAAAGTACTTTGGAAAAAACATTAATTATTTATAATGAGAGGAACTATTAATAGTCCTCATCATTATATTCAATCATCTCTACGATATCATCATAGATTTCATCGCATTCTTCTTGTGAAAGCTCTTCATTATTGATATCTTCAAGAACTTTAGTGAATTCTGTTTTTAATTCTCTAAGGTCACTTAGTTCCTCTTTTTGTTCATCAGAGGCATTTTTTTCATCTGCAATAACTTCAAAAATATCATCAATCGCTTCTTCTATATCTGGAAATACTGTATCTTCTAATAACTCTTTTAAATCTTCAAATGTTGCCATATTTTTTCCTTAATTTTTAAGTGTTCTAATTATAGTGAACTTTTTCAAAAACTATTTAGTATAATGAAAAAAATTTAATAAATATAGAGGTTTTAAAATGTTACTTGGCGTAAATATTGATCATATTGCTGTATTAAGAGAAGCTAGACAAATCAACGATCCAAATCCACTAGATGCACTTGGCATTTGTAAGAGAGCAGGAGCTGATCAAATTACTATCCATTTAAGAGAAGACAGAAGACATATAGTAGATCAAGATACTGAAGATATTATTAGATTATCTGCACTACCTGTAAATTTAGAGTGTAGTATAAATGAAGAGATGATAGATATCGCTTGTAAGTTAAAACCACATAGAGTTACACTTGTACCAGAAAATAGAGAAGAGGTGACTACTGAAGGTGGCTTAGATCTTAAAAATAATTTTGATCAAGTTAAAAAAGCTGTAAAAAGATTACAAAAAAATCAAATTGAAGTATCTTTATTTATTGATCCTGATATGAAAATGGTAAAGCTTTCAGATGATTTAGGTGTTGAGTGGATTGAACTTCATACTGGTACATTTGCAAATATCTATGCAATGTTAAATAGTGGATTAGGGAAAACTCACCACAGTATTAAAGAGTTAGAGCTTCCACGAAATGAATTAAAACAGATGTTAGAACAATCTATAGATAAAATCTCAGCAGCTGCCGATGAAGCAGATGAATGTGATATTAAAGTAGCTGCAGGTCATGGACTTAATTATCAAAATGTATCAATTATCACAGATATTGATTGTATTTTAGAATTGAATATTGGTCAAAGTATCATTGCAAGAAGTGTATTTACAGGATTAGAGCAAGCAATTGTTGAGATGAAAACATTACTTAAAGAGTGGTAATGGCTAAAAAAAATACAATTGCAATATCAGTTGGTGACCCCAATGGTGTAGGCTTACAGCTTATTTTGGAAAATCATAAAAAAATTTCTAAAATATGTAAACCGATATATTGTATTAATGAACAACTTTTAACTCAAGCTACAAAATTACTTGATATAAAAATACCTAAAGATTTTATCACTTTTGATACAAAAGGTGACTTTACTATAAAGCCAGGTAGAGTTTCAAAAAAAGCTGGACTGTTTAGCTACAACTCTTTTTTAGATGCAATTAATCTTGTAAAGTCTGGAGATGCAGATGCTTTATGTACACTTCCTATTAATAAAGAATCATGGAGTAAAGCAGGTATAAACTATGTAGGACATACTGATATGCTTCGAGATACATTTCAAAAAGATGCCATTATGATGCTTGGATGTAATAAAATGTATGTTGCACTCTATACAGAGCATATACCATTAAAAAATGTACCAAATATGATTAAAACAAAAAAGCTTTCAAAGTTTTTTAAAAATTTAGACAAATCACTTGATACGGATGAAAAGATAGCAGTACTAGGACTTAATCCACATGCAGGGGATAATGGTGTGTTAGGTGATGAAGAGGAAGAAATTACAAAAGCTATAGATGATGCAAATACTACACTTCAATATGATAAGTTTGAAGGTCCTTTTGTTCCTGATATTGTTTTTACTCCAAATTTTAGAAAAAACTATAAATATTTTGTAGCGATGTATCATGATCAAGGTTTAGCTCCATTAAAAGCACTTTACTTTGATGAGGGGATTAATGTGTCGTTAAACCTCCCAATTTTACGAACATCTGTAGATCATGGAACAGCTTTTGATATTGCTTATAAAAAAGGTAATAAATTATCAAGTAAAAGCTATATAAATGCAATTAAATATATTATAAAGTAATCCATTAATCATTTGTCAAATCTAGCTTAATAAAATTTTTTAGATATTTTTCTTTCTATCCTTTTTAAATCTTTATGTTAAAAATTGTGAAACAGAAGCTTTAAAAAGGAAATATTATCAAAACACTTTCATCTTTGGCCCCATTAGCCGATTACTCATTTGTGGATACTCTTAATTGTGATCCCGAAGCAAAAAATAATGGTAAAAACAATTTCCCAAGAGAAGTTTTTAGTGGACATTATGTTCCTGTAGCTCCAACTGCTATAAAAGATCCTCAATATGTAATTCATAGTAAAAGATTTTTTGATGAATTAGGATTTAATAATTCCCTTGCACAATCAGATGATTTTATTCGTATGTTTTCTGGTGATCTATCAGGTGTTCCAGAACCTATTAAAAAACTTGGATGGGCATGTGGTTATGCTCTTTCTATTTATGGTACTGAGTATATTTCACAATGTCCGTTTCAAACGGGAAATGGATATGGTGATGGTCGAGCAATCTCTATATTTGAAGGTCTAATCAATGGTAAACGCTGGGAGATGCAACTAAAAGGTGGTGGTAAAACACCATATTGTCGTGGTGCTGATGGTAGAGCAGTATTTAGATCAAGTGTTAGAGAGTTTTTAGCACAAGAACATATGCATGCACTTAATGTTCCAACATCACGCTCTTTAAGTTTATATAGATCAACAAGTGAAAAAGTAAAACGACCATGGTTTACACAAAGATCTTTTTCAAAAGAACCAGAGATTATGATAGATGAATATGTTGCAATTACAACTCGAGTTGCACCTTCATTTATTCGTGTAGGACAACTTGAATTGTTTGCTAGGCGTGCTAGAAAAGAAGAACATCCCAATGCACTTGAAGAACTTGAAAAAATTGTACTACATTTAATTGATCGTGAGTATAGTGAGCTTATTGATAATATTTTACCATTTGAAGAGACGATACTTTTACTTGCTAAAGAATTTCAGAACCGTCTTACATCACTTGTAGCAAATTGGATTCGTGTTGGATATTGTCAAGGTAACTTCAATAGTGATAATTGTGCTGCTGGTGGATTTACACTTGATTATGGCCCATTTGGATTTATAGATATGTTTGATCCAAAGTATCAGCCATGGACTGGTGGCGGAGTTCATTTTTCATTTTTAAATCAACCCCATGCAGCACAGCGTAATTTCCAAATGTTCTGTAGTGCCTTAGAACCACTTCTTAAATCAAATCAAAATGGATTAGAAAAACTTGAATTGATAAAAGATGATTTCCCTAAAGTTATGCAAGAAAAAGTAAAAGAGATGTGGTGTTTAAAGTTAGGGATAAAAAAGTTTGATGCTGAACTTCTGAATGAACTGATTGTTCTTATGATAGAAACTTCAGTTGACTATACAATATTTTTCCGTGAACTATCATCTATACCTGAAGGGATAGATCCATTTATAAAAAGCTTTTATGATGATAGGTTTAATAATGAAAAGATTTTAAATAGATGGTCAAATTGGTTAGAGAAATGGAGATCAAAGATAGATATATCTTCACCTGATGCTATTAAAAAACTTTCAAAACAGATGAAACAAGTTAATCCAAAATATACTTTAAGAGAATGGATAGTAGTTCCTGCATATAAACAAGCAGAAAAAGGTGATTATAGTTTGATTGAAGAGTTACAGGAAGTGATGCAAAAACCATATGATGAGCAGTCTTTAGAAATAGAAGAGAAGTACTATAAAGAGAAACCTTCTGATCTTTTTGATATAGCAGGTGTATCGCATATTAGTTGTTCGTCGTGATTAGTGGTTTAATAAAATAAACTGTATGATGATATAAAATATATAATAAATAAAGGAGAATAGGAATTATGGATAGTTTTTTATTAGAGTTTAGTATGTTCCCAACATCAAGTGAGTGTAGGGAAGGATCTTCAGTATCAAAAGAGGTAAGTAAGATAATTGATGCTATTGATAAATCAGGAGTACCTTATCAGCTGACACCTATGGGTACAGTAGTAGAGACTTCAACTATGAGAGATGCTTTGGATATTATAGAGCTAGCATATAATCAACTTGACTGTGATAGAGTATATTCATCGCTGAAGTTTGATATTAGAAAAAATTGTAAAAATAGATTAACATCTAAAATAGCAGCGGTTGAAAAAAATTTAAAAAGAAAAGTAAACCACTAAGGTAGTATGACTTGTTGATGTATTCTTACATCAACATCCTCTTTTGGTGATACAAAAATATCAAATGTTTTATTATCATCTGACTTAATAATATCAATACTATATTTTTCAGTATTATTATCCCAAATGGGAGGGGTTTTATATTTTTCAATATAATCACTAATATATTGAGCATGTAGTGTTGATTGTAGATGAAAGTATTTATATTTATCGATGTTTGAGTTTATTGTATGATTTTCAACTATAAATAGACTCAATGATGAGAAAATGATTAAAAGTAGTATCACTATAAATAGGGCAAAAGATTTTTTCATCAGTATAGCACCCATGATTTGCAAATCTCAAATTTCTCTTTTAGGCAGATATCTATTTTGATAAGGTCACCACTTGATGAGATTTCAAATTTTGTCACATATTTTAGAAGCAGTTGATTGTTATATAATAGCTCCTCATTGGTATACTGTAATTGTGAAATAATATTTTCATTAGAGTCTTTTTTATTTTGTAAAAATAGCTTGGTTGACTCTAGATCAATTTTAGCAATATTAAGATGATGATTTTTACTATTTTGTTCAAAAATATTAAATGAAAAATTAAGAGTATAGATACTTATTATCGATACAAGTACTATGGATATCAAAAGTTCAAAAAGGACAATAGATTTTTTCATGGAACAACTTTTCTTTCTAAAGATATTGTATCTGACTGATAAGTTGTCATAGTTTTATTTGTAAAAAAGTCGTTTTCAATTTTTTGTAATTGATTGTATGTATCATAAGAATTCTGATATTGGAAGATATTAAAAAATATCCCAATAAGTATTGAGATAATTACAAGTGAGAATATAGTTTCAATAAGACTGAATCCTTTTATTATAACTTCTCCTTTTAAACTTCTTTAAATTATATTAGATATAATATTTCCTTTATATTAAGGGATAAAATGACAAAAAAATTATTATTATTTATTTTCACAATTATACTATTTTCTGGGTGTTCTCAAAAGCAAGAGGTACAAGAATATAATAAACCAGCAGTATACTGGTATAACAAAATTTTAAAACAGATCTCAATGGGGCAACTTGATGAGGCAGATGATACTTTTACATCACTTGAAAGTGAACATAGAAACTCACCACTTATTGCTCCATCGATGATGATCTTAGTAAATTCTCATATGGATGAAGAAGAATATGAGATGGCAAACTATTATTTAGATGAATATCTAAAAAGATTTGCATTTAAAAAAGATCTTGACAATATTAGATACATGAAGATAAAAGCAAAGTTTATGTCTTTTCAAAGTCGATTTAGAGAGCAACAGCTTATTATCGATACTTTAGAAGAGATTAATGAGTTTGAAAAAGAATTTCCAAATTCTCAATATATCTATCTAACACAAACAATGAAGACAAGACTTCTTATGGCTAAGTCGTCATTTGATCAAGAGATAGCAGATTTATATGAGAGAACTGAAAAACCAGAAGCATCAAAAGTATATGAAGAGAAAGCAAAAAATAGTTTTGAACATCAAGATGATATACTAAAAGCAAAAGCACCTTGGTACAAAAATGTGTTTGAAAATGGAGTATTAAATTTATGGAATTAGCAAATTACGATAAGTTTCCACAAGCTTTACCTTTAATCATAGAGGATGATATATTTTTATATCCATTTATGATCGCTCCAATTTTTTTAAGTGATGAACAAAATCTTAGTTCAGTTCAAGAAGCAATTGATAATAATAAACTTGTAATAGTTGCTGTAAGTAAACCTGGAAATGAAGGTGTAAAAGGGATAGATGGATTCTACGATGTAGGTGTAGTAGGAAATATTATGAGAAAGATCACTTTACCAGATGGTAGAGTAAAGATCCTTTTCCAAGGACTTGCAAAGGGTTTAATTGGTGAAGTTACAAAAGGTTCACCTGTAACAGTGATGACAAATCTTTTAAAAGTTGATCCTTATGATAAAGCAAAAATGGCTGCAACAACAAATATCTTAAAAGAGACAGTTGATCAGTTTGCAAAAGTAAATAAGCAGTTTCCAACAGATCTTATCACAACGGTATCTGAAAACGAAGATCCAGTAAGAGTAGCTGATCTTATCTCTTCAGTTTTAAAGCTTACAAAAGAGGAATCGTATAAGCTATTTAAAGAGACAAATGTTGAAACAAGATTGATCTCTATTATTAATCATATTAGAAATGAAATTGAAGCTATAAGATTACAAAAAGATGTAGCACAGCAAGTAAACTCTAAAATAGAGAAGACAAACCAAGAATACTTTGTAAAACAACAGATTAAAACACTTCAAAGTCAACTTGGAGATACAAACTCTACAGAACAAGAGATTAAGAAGTATAGAAAACAATTAGATAAAATTAAAAAGCATATCTCTAAAAATGGATATAAAGAGGTAACGAAGCAAATTGATAAGCTTTCAAGGATGCATCCAGATTCACCAGATGCTTCTATGCTTCATACATATATTGAGCAAGTATTAGATATACCATTTGGTAAATATTCAAATAAAAAGATCTCAGTAGATGAGGTGGAAAAGCAACTAAATAAAGATCACTATTCGTTAAAAAAACCAAAAGAGAGAATCACAGAGTTTTTTGCAGTAAAACAACTACTTGAAAATAGATCGATTAAGGATCAAGAAAATAAAGGGACAGTACTTTGTTTTGTAGGACCTCCAGGTGTTGGTAAAACATCGTTGGCAAACTCTATTGCTAAAGCATTGAAACGATCTCTTATGAGAGTTGCTCTTGGTGGTTTAGAAGATGTAAACGAACTTAGAGGACATAGAAGAACATATGTTGGAGCTATGCCAGGTAGAATTATTCAAGGGTTAATCTCTGCCAAGAAAATGAATCCTGTAATTGTACTTGATGAGATCGATAAACTTGGAAGAAGTAATAGAGGTGATCCAACTGCAGTGATGTTAGAAGTACTAGATCCTGAACAAAATAATGAGTTTAGAGACTTGTATTTAAACTTTGATATTGATCTTAGTAGTTCTATTTTTGTTGCAACTGCGAATGACCTAAGAGGAATTCCTCCAGCACTTAGAGATAGAATGGAGTTTATTCAAGTAAGCAGTTATACACCAAGTGAAAAATTTCATATTGCAAAAGACTATCTAATTCCACAAGAGTTAAAAAAACATGGTCTTAAAAAAGGTGAGGTGAACTTATCAAAAGCAACTATTGAGATGATCATTGAGAAGTTTACAAGAGAAGCAGGTGTTAGAAATCTACGGAGAGTATTCTCAAAGTTATTTAGGAAAGTTGTAAAGCAGTTTATTGATGATTCTAAATTAAGTAAAGTAAAGATCAATACAAAGAACTTGGTTGATTATTTAGATAATCCTGTATTTGAGATAGAGCCAGCAGATAAGCAAAATCAAATTGGTGTAACTAACGGTCTGGCATGGACATCAGTAGGTGGGGATCTTTTAAAAATTGAAGCTATCAAAACTAAAGGGAAGGGTGTTTTAGCTCTTACAGGTAGTATGGGTGATGTGATGAAAGAATCAGCACGAATCTCTTTTAGTGTTGTGAAAGTTTTAATCGATCAACAAAAGATAAAAATACCACAAAAAAATATTAGTAAAACTTCTCAAGGTGAAGAGATAAATGTATATGATTCATGGAATATACATCTTCATATTCCAGATGGCTCTACACCAAAAGATGGTCCAAGTGCAGGTATAACTATGGCTGTAACTTTAGCATCTATTTTAAGTGATACAAAAGTACGAGCTGATGTAGCAATGACAGGTGAACTTTAACTTACAGGAAAAGTACTTCCTATTGGTGGATTAAAAGAGAAGCTAATCGCAGCATACAAAGCTGGAGTAAAAACTGCATTAATTCCAGCAAAGAACTATAAAAGAGATCTAAAAGATATACCTGATGAGGTAAAAGATGCGTTAACTATCGTATCAGTTTCAAAAATTGAGGATGTTTTCAAAGAGGCATTAGTTTAGCAGATGCTAACTAATGTCAAAACTTTTTCTGCAACAAATATAATCATACTCCTTACAATAGTAGGGTACTTTATACAAACTTCTATACCAAGTGGTTCAGCACTTTTTGGACTTAATTACTACTTTTTAGCATTTGAATTTTATTGGCAACCACTTACTACAATGTTTACGCATGGTGGAGTATTTCATATTGCTATGAATATGTTTGTCCTTTTTCAATTTGGAAACCTTGTAGAGCAAGTTTTTGGTGTTAAAAAGTTTCTTTTTATATACTTAGTAGGAGGTGTCCTAACATCTCTAGCTAGTTATGCTTTTATGGTAGAGTTTGATTTAGCACATAATCTTGTAGGAGCTTCTGGGGCAATTTCTGTAATCATGGGAATTATAGCACTAAGAGATGCTTATAATAGAAAAGGGATGATAGTTTGGATACTATTAATATCTTTTGCACCACTTTTAATTGGTATGCCTATAGCTTGGTATGCACATATATTTGGATTTATAATAGGATGGATTTTAGGATACTTTATCTAGCTTGAAGATATTATATCTTAGTTTTTAAAATAGCTTTCCATTTTTTATTTGGCTTGTATTCTTTTGGAGCTTTGAGCTTAACATTTTTCTTTTTTAAAATATGCTTCTTATATTTGTAGATAAATACAGATACTCTATAGTTCATAATACAATGGATAAATACTTTTTTACCTTCATCTTGAAGTATCTTTAAAGTACTCAAAAAAAGTTTAAGATCATCAATACTAGGATCTTTCCAAACTATTGGAATATGATAGTATTTCATATTATTTTTAGTGACAATCTTATCTTCTTTTTTTAATGCACCTTTATTATGCATCGCAAGATTTATCACAACATCAAAATCATTTTTTGCTATATTTTTAAATTGCTTTTTTGTAGGTTGTCCCGAAGTAGAGATGGCATCACTAATTTTGATATAATTTTTTATATTTTTTAATGATGCCATACTCTATAGTTATCCATCTAAAAGGTGATGTTTTTTAATTATATACATTAGTGATATGAAAAATGTTACAGCAGCTGGCCCTATAATCATACCCCAGAATCCAAATGTACTAAGTCCTGCAATGATTGAGAAGAATATGACAATTTCATTGATTGTTGTAGGTGTTCGAACTACTTTTGTATTGATATAAGTGATAATCATCGGTTTGATAATAGTATCTGCAATAATTGATATTATGATGATAGTATAAAGTGCAATATATACTGCATTTGAAACTTCACCACTAAAGATCTCAATCAGTGCTATAGGAACCCACATAATAGCTCCACCAACAATTGGAATAAGTGATGCAAAACCATATAGTATCCCTAAAAGTATCCCATCATATCCAAAGTTAGTGATAAATAAACCAAATAACAATCCTTGGAAAACAGCATTGATAATAACTGAATAGAAAACAACACCCATAACATTTGATACTTCTAAGAATAGGTCATTGCTATCCTCTTTTTTAAGTGGTAAAACATCTTTGATATAAAATGTTAATTCTTTACCATAGAATATGAAGAAAGAATAGATAACTAATATCATCACCATATCTATGACAAATGAAGCTGAATTTTTCCCTATGTATGTACCAGTAGATACAATTTGAGATAAAATAGATTGGATATCTATACTATTTAAAACACCTTGTAATTGTTCTTTAATAAATAAAAAGTCATCAGAGATATTTGCTACAAATATTTTTAATTGATCAAATATTTTAATAAGATTGTCTTGGTCTACATTATTTACAAAATGGATAAATTGGGTTACAAAATATGATATAGGTGCAAAGAATAAAACACTAAGTAGTAAAGTCATTATAAATGTTGTGATAATTTTACTATGTACTTTAAACTCTACAGATGTTTTAATAGTATTTGTCGCAATAGCTAAAAGTAATGCTACAAAAATAGATCGTAGATATGGATCAAATAGTTGCCATAGGAAATATAAAGTTGCTGCTAAAACAACTGCTAAGAAATGGATTGGTTTCATTCAAATAATCCTTCTTGAAGAGTATCAGTTTTTGGTGGAGTTAGTCTAAATAGTTCATAACTTTTTAGTGTAGCTATTCTTCCACGAGCTGTTCTTTCGATATAACCATTTGCTAAAAGATATGGTTCAACAGCATCTTCAATAGTTCCTTCATCTTCACTAAGTGCTGCAGCAATAGTACTAAGACCCATAGGCTTACCCTTATTTGATAGAAGTAGTTCCATAAGCTTTAGATCCATCTCATCAAATCCAGTTTCACTAACACCTAATTGATCAAGTGCAAATTGACATCTTTGTAGATGGATACTCTCTTCATTTTCAACTTCAGCAAAATCTCTTACTCGTCGCAGAAGTCTTAATGCAACTCTAGGAGTTCCTCTACTTCTTTTTGCTATTTCAACACTTGCATCATCATGTGATATTTTATTTAATTTTTTTGATGCTAGGAAGATGATCTTTGCTAATTCTTCATGAGTATAAAATTGCATTCGAAAGTGCATACCAAATCTCTCTCGAAGTGGAGTGCTTATCATACCAGCTCTTGTAGTCGCACCTATAAGAGTAAATCTAGGAAGGTCTATCTTTACTGTTTGAGCTGCAGGTCCTGATCCAATAATAATATCAAGTCTATAGTCTTCCATAGCTGAGTATAGTATCTCTTCAACTGCTGGAGATAGTCTATGGATCTCATCGATAAAAAGGATATCTCCCTCTTCAAGATTTGTTAAAATTGCAGCTAAGTCACCAGATTTGTCTATCATAGGTGCTGCTGTTACTTTGATATTTGATCCCATCTCATTTGATATAAGATATGAAATAGTAGTTTTTCCAAGTCCTGGAGGTCCAAAGAACAGGATATGATCTAAAGCTTCCTCTCTTTGTTTACTTGCTTGAATAAATACTTGAAGGTTTTTCTTGATCTTCTCTTGACCAATATATTCATCCCAAATAGAGGGTCTTAATGATGACTCTGAACTATCTTCTTCAAAAGAGATAGTTTCAAGCTCTACCAGTCTCTCCACTAATAGATCTCATTTTCATTTGGAAAGTTTTGTGATTGAACATCTTGACTATATTGATCTAATCCATCTTTGATAAGTTTTGCACCATCAAGGTATTGTCTTACAAATTTTGGTTTGAACTCTTCAAAGAACCCAAACATATCAGACCAAACAAGTACTTGACCATCTGTGTCTTTTCCTGCACCTATTCCAATTACTGGAATATCTACAGCTTCAGTGATAGCTTTTGCAGCTTCAGACTTCACACCTTCAACTACAAGTGAAAATGCACCAGCAGCTTCAACAGCTTTTGCATCTTCAATTAAGCTAGCGATGTTTTCTTCATCTTTCCCTTTTACTTTGTATCCACCTTCGCTTCTTACAAATTGTGGCATAAGACCAATATGTCCCATAACTGCTATAGAGTTTGATGTAAGTGCTTTAATTACATTAGCTTTTTCAACACCACCTTCAATCTTAACTGCGGCAGCTTGAGTTTCTTGGTATACTTTAACAGCAGATGCTAAAGCAACTTTTTCGTCTGTATATGTACCAAATGGCATATCACAAATGATAAATGAGTTTGGAGCACCATTACATACAGCTTTTGTGTGATAGATCATTTGATCAAGTGTAGCACTAAGTGTGTCACTTTGTCCTGCAAAGCTCATGTTTAAACTATCACCAACAAGGATCATATCTACATTTTCATCAAATAGTTTTGCAAATAGCGCATCGTAAGCTGTTACCATTACAAGTTTTCTATTGTTTTTTGCTTTTTTTAAAGATGTGATTGTTTGTTTAGCCAAAATAGTTCCTAATTTTATAAAATTAGTACATTATAGCAAAGGGGTTGTTAAAATTAAAAGTGAAAAAGCCTAGATAAAATTATCTAAGCTCTCTTTTGAGTACTTTACCAGTAGCATTCCTTGGAAGCTTCTCCATAAAGTATATATGTTTAGGTAGTTTGAAGTTTGCAAGATGTTCTTTTAGATATTTTTTTATATCTTTTTCACTTAAAGTAACACCCTCTTTAGGCTCAATATAAGCTACAACTTTTTCATCAAGACTTTCATCTTTTTCACCTATAACAGCACATGCTTCAATACCATCGTAGTGCATGATAACTTCTTCTATCTCTCTTGGATAGATATTGATCCCTTTTGAGATGATAAGATCTTTTTTTCTATCAACAATATAGATATATCCATCTTCATCAATTTTTCCAAAGTCACCAGTTAGAAGCCAACCATTTTTAATAGTACCATCAGTTGCTTCTTGATTGTTAAGGTATCCTTGCATCACACAATCACCTTTTACAATAATCTCACCAACTTCTCCTCTTGGAATTTCCAGAAGTTCATCGTCTACTATTTTTACCTCATAGTTTGGAAGTGGAACACCAACAGAAAGTGCTTTTTGTTTTTGAAGCCTATTAATAGACACAGCAGGTGAACATTCACTTAATCCATACCCTTCAAGTAATGTTGCTTTTGGAAATTTCTCTTTGAAGTCATTTAAAACTTTTTCACTCAATGGTGCAGATCCTGATACAAAGGCTCTAATTTTATTAAACCACATAAAATACCAAGGAATTTTTGCTTTTATAAGTGCGTTGTAAACTGTAGGAACTCCTAAGAATACAGTTACTCTTTTAAGTAGCGTCTCTTTTAATACATTTGAAAATGGGAATATTGAAGTTACTATTACAATAGCTGAGGCATTAAATAGTGGTAATAAAACCATAATAGAAAGTGTAAAAGAGTGGAACATAGGAAGATATACAATAAATCTATCTTTTTGTGTAAATCCAAATACTTTGTTTGCTCCATCAATATTTGAGAAGATATTTTTATAGCTTAACATAGCACCTTTTGGATTGCCTGTAGTTCCAGATGTATAGATAATAACTGCAAGGTCATCTATTGAAGCTGTTGAAGAAGATTTATTGTAGTTAAATTTTGTAGATAGATCTTGTGAATCTATCCATAAAATATCACTATTTAGATCTTTTATAAGTGATAATTCCTCTTTATACTCTTTTGAAGATATTACAATTTTAGCACTTGAATTTTCTATGATATATCCAAGCTCTTCATGCTTTAGGAAGTTGTTTATAGGAACAGCTACAGCACCTAATTTTGTGATAGCAAAAAGTGATACGATAAATTCAACAGAATTTCCTAAGATGATAGCAACTTTATCACCTTTAGATACACCTTGCTCATCAAGGTAGTTTGCTAATGTATCTACTTTTTGTTTTAGTTCTTGATTTGTAACTTTGCTTTTGCCAAGAAAGATGATTGGTTTCTTGGCAAAGTTTTTTTCATTTAACTCTAGTATCTCATAAAAGTTATTATACTTGTAGTCGATCATATTTAGAACCTAAGTTTATAAGCCATAGTTACTAAATGTGCTCCAGCACCTGTAAATGTACCAGTTTCTTCACCGTTAACAGTTCTTGATTCTTTATCATCATAAAGGTATGCCATACCAAATGAGCTTTTTTCATCAAGTTTCTTTTCAAATCCGCATGAATAAACTTTAGCATCACTATCTGGTAATTCATATTTAAGTGTTGATTCTGGAACAGGTGTCTCATCTATTGCAAACCCAAACATTAGTGTAAGCTCAGATGAATATTTGTGTGTAATACCTAATCTATAAGTATTTGTATCTTTCCATAATTTATCTTTTGGATTAGCAAAGTCAGTAATAAGTTGGCTATCAGATAATGTATTATCATAGTCAAAATCAAGTTGTTTATATGCTGACCAGTATGTTTTTTCATATACTAATTCGTATGTAGTATTTTCAATCTCTTTTGCAATTGCTAAATTTAATGCTGCTGGTATAGGAACGGAAACACTAGCAAAACCATTATATGTTGTACTAGTAAGAACATTAGTTAGAGTAGCACTTCCTTCTTCTGTAAGTTCAATTTTTGATCGATAAGTTGCAGATAGTGTTGTATCATTTTCCAGTTTATATGATAGTGCAATATTCCAACCAAAATCAATTGAATCTCCTTCCATATCTCTTGATATATTTTTTGCTGTTAATGTACCAAAAGCATCAGAACTATCACTTTTTACAATTCCTTCACTGTATACTATTCGTAGACCAGCACCAATTGCAAAGTTTTCATTTATTTTTTTAGCAACTGTAGGGTTTAATTCAACTGTTGTAAGAGTAAACTCTTCAGCACTTGCTTTTTGTGCTGCATCATTCCATCGCTTAGACAGACCAGCTGGTGAAGTTACAGAGAATCCATATCTTAGTCCATCTTTTTCTTTTGAACTATAATGGAAGTTTGGCATATAGAAGTTTTCTACTTGAGATTTTCCATCAGCTATAGAAACAGATGAATGTTCAAAACTAATTGCAGGCAAATAGATATAAGTTAATGCACCCTCTATTTGATCTACATTGTCATTCCATACCATATTTGCAGGATTGAAATATGAAGCATCTGCTCCGTTTGCATTTGCAATATATGCAGCACTTAGTGCTGTTGAATTTAGTGATTGTTCAGGTATTTTGTACCCACCAGCAAATGCAACAGATGTTGCAAGAGATAAACCAAGTAATGATTTCATAACTCTATTCTTCATTTTTTCCCCTCATATGTAGTTAACTTTTAAACTAGTTTATATTTTAGGGAGTTCTTAATTAAAAAATCTCATTAACTTTCGTTTATAGTATTGTAGATCTGTTTTTCCCACTATGTTTTGATTGATATAGTGCATTATCTACACGTTTTGTAATAGTTTGGATTGTATCTGTAGGTTTGTATATAGTGATACCAAAACTTATAGTGATACCATATTGTTTAGCTGTTAGTGTATCTAAAAAGGCATTTCGTATTTTTTCTGATATATCATAAGCATGAAGAGAATCAACTCCCTTAACAATAAGGAAAAATTCATCACCACCCCATCTAAATAGTAGGTCGTTAGATCTAATATGTGTTTTTACAAATTCAGCTACTTCTTGTAAAACTTTATCCCCTTCATCATGACCATAGTTGTCATTAACAGTTTTAAAGTCATCAATATCAAACATTATAAGCGAAAAAGTAGTTTTATGTTGTTCTGCTAAAGTTACTAGGTCATTAACAATTTGTTCAAATATAACTCTATTATTTAAAGAAGTTAAATTATCTACATGAGCTTGCTGTTTTAATTGTTGAACATGATTATTAAATTCAGATATATCAGTAAGTGAAATGAGAGTATATACTTCATTCTCAATATTAATAGGTTTTTTTGTTAATAAAAATGTAAAACCATTATGTGATATTTTATGAGATTGAAGTATAGTAGAACTATTTATATCAATTTCATTTTTTTCAAGCAGTTCAAAAATTGTATAAGGTTGATCTATAAAATATGCATTATATTTGTCATTAGATATCACTGTGTCTGTTTGATTTAATAAAATAACTATATCATCATGAGAATTTAATATACTATTTAAAATCTTATTTGAAAGTTTAATCTCTTTAGTTTTTTTAATAACTTTTTGGCTTAGCTCTTTGTTAATTATTTTAAGTTTTTTAAATAAGCTATTTGATTGGTTTGATAGTTTTCTAACTAAGAGAGATAGACTAGCAAATGCAAAAGATGTCATAATTGTTGAAACGATAATAGCATAAAATTCATATTTACTTAAATTTGTACCAAATTGAAATTGATGAAATATAATAAGCAATAATAGTATAGTTGTTACCCATATAGCCCTTTTAATCTCTAATAAGGAATAAAATATAAAGATTGAAATAGGGATAAAAAACATTTTATTGATATCTTCAGAAGATGTCATCAAAAGATATATTTGTACTATAAAAGCAAGAGAAATTAAGATATTACGTACAATGACAATTTTTTTATATTTTTTTAATATATATAATAAGTACAAACTGATAAACGGTAAATAAAGTCCTGCACTTTGATAAAAAGGGATCTCAATTTGATAGTAATAAATAGGTACCAAAATAGAGATTAAAGATATATATAAAATTGATACTGTTATTCGGTCTCTAAACCTTGAAAGTATTGTACTTTTCATATGAAACCCTTCCTTAACAAAATATTATATTTAGATTTTATTATGTTATCTCTTAAAGGGGATTGTTTATGTTATAATCTTACAATTATATAAACATAAAAAGAAGTGGGTTGTGGCTAGTAAAAATGTAGTAATAGAATTTGGTGATTTGATTTATAGTATCACATTGAAGTATTCTCGAAATTCTTTTATTGTAAAAAGCTTTGAACAGATAAAAAGCTTGAATGATCTGGTTTTAGAAAAGAATCAAGATGTTTATTTCAATTTTAATTTCACTACAATAAGAAGAGTTGTTCAAGTACAAAAAGCAATTGCACAATCAGATGGATTAAAACACTACCTTTTAACACATATAGCTGACAATCAACAAAACACAAATCAAACTCTTATTGCTTTTAGATCACTTATTCAGCCAAAGCATCAACAAGAGGTATCAATTAGTTTTGATATTATTGATCAAAATGAATTTGTTGAGCAAATAAATACTATAAAAGATAAAAATTATTTCATAGAAAGTTTGTCAAATATTGAACTAACTCTTCCTGTACTTGCCAATAGATTGATAAATGATTCAAGTAAGAACAGTATTTTTGCATATAAATTAGAGGATGCAATTTATCTTTTTGTTTTAAATGAAGAACATTATGAATACCTTTATCATATCAAATTAGAAGATAGTCATCTAGATCAACGTCTTGAGGATAGTTGTGGATATATATTTAGAACATATGGTGATTTAATAGATAGAAAGATTATTTGTCTAAATGATATTAACAGCAGTATATTTGATAAAGTAAAAGACGAATATAACCTTGAAATCAGTTTTGCAAATATCATTGAAAAGATGGTTACTTTTGATTCTCAAACACTATCTCAAAAAGAGAAAGATATTGTACTATTATCAATAGCTACAGTTTTATCTGAAAAAACAGATGCAAATCTATTTATAGAGGAAAAGAGAAAGAGAAAGAAAAAAAATATTATATTTGGTGTGTTTAGTATTATTACTGTATTAGTATTACTTTATCAAACAAACATTTTATATCAAAAATGGAACCACTTAGAAACTTTATCTAAACAAAATACACAATTAACCAAGCAATTACAAGAAAAATTAATGGACTCAAGTCACAGTCTTAATATGGAGCAGTTAAACTATATTGAACAGTTAACTACTCTAAGTGGTCATAAATCTTCTAAACTTAAAATTGGTGAAATATTAGAAGATGTAAATTTGGATAACAAGTACAAGTTTCTACACCTAGATATGGATAAAAAACAAATAGTATTTAATTTTGAATTTAGACATAAAGATTTAAAGTCATTATATTTACTTAAAGATAAACTTTTAAAAGAATTTGATGAAAAATATACAAAAAATGAAGCTTCAATCCAGTGTACCTCAGATGTAAAAACATTAACATTAGATATAAAAATTATATATAATTTAGAGA
>CBFHVJ010000012.1:0-19457 GCA_965659435.1 uncultured Arcobacteraceae bacterium | reverse complement strand
TGACACAAAACTCTGAACAGTCTCTTTTTTCTTTTTAGAAAAACCTGCTCCCTCTTTTGTTTTAGCTTGTAGTTTTAGATCATCAACTATTTCTCTATAGTCGATACCTTTTTGATTCATTGTAGCAAAACAAGTAACTATCACTGCAATTGCATTTGGTATCTCACCTTTTTTCTTATAAGCTTGTAAATTTTTTTCACTTACTTTTATAAGCTTGCTAAATTTAGGCAGACTAATGTCCGCATCCAATAGTAGTTTTTTAAATTCTATAAAAGTCATTTATATTCTCTTTTAGTTAAATTGTTGAGATTGTACCATATTATATTACTATAATCAATATTTTATTTTATGTTATTTTAAGAATATAAAATATACAATAACTATAATTTATTACTATTAGTAATATAAAAAAACTCCAAAAGGAAATCACAATGGCAAAAGAATTAAAGAAAAAAGTAGTAGCAAAAGTAGCAAAAAAGGCAGTAAAAAAAACTGATATCAAAAAGAAAAATGTGAAAAAAGCGGTAAAAAAAGTTGTTAAAGTAGTAGCAAAAAAAGCTCCTACAAAAGTAAAAGTAGCAAAAAAGATTGCTAAAAAAGCAGCTGCAAAAGCAGCATAGTTAAAAGAGTAGATTTCTACTCTTTTATTGTAAATTCAATTATTTTCCATTCCCCTTCAAAAGTTTCTACAACTGCACTACATGATTCGACCCAGTCGCCACAGTTAAGATATGAAACACTATCTATATTTCGTATTTCTGCTTTATGTATATGACCACAAATCACACCATCATACTCATTTTTCTTTGCATGAGTTGCTAATATGGACTCAAAATCATTGATAAAACTTATAGATTTTTTTACATTGTCCTTTACATATTTTGATAAAGACCATTGCTTTTTTATTTTTAATATCCGACAAGATTTACTTAAAAGATGATTGAGATGTAATAAAAAATCATACCCATAATCACCCAAAACTGCTACCCATTTTTTTGTCATTGTCACCATATCAAAAAAATCTCCATGGGTAACTAGATATCTTTTCCCATCTATTCCAATATATTCCATTTCGTTTTGGATATTTAAGGAATCTCCAAGTAAAAGTGGCACAAATGGTCTTATAAATTCATCATGATTACCTGTTATATAATGAACATTTGTCCCTTTTCTTGCTTTTCTAAGAATCTTTTGTACTACATCTGAGTGGGATTGATGCCATGTAAATTTTCGCTTTATAGCCCATCCATCTATAATATCACCAACTAAAAAAAGATTATCCGATTCATACTCTTTTAAAAATTCCAATAATTGATCTGCTTGTGAAAACTTTGTGCCTAAATGTGTATCTGATATAAAAATTGATTTGTACTTCATAAATACAATGGTAAGGTAGTTTTATATCAAGTTAGTTACATTAATGTTATTAAAATGTAATTTGTTTTAAATAGATTTAATAGATGAAAATATGTATTATTACTGATACTTTTTGTGATGTAAATGGTGTCTCAAGGTTTATTTCAGATATATTAAAACTATCGTTACAAAATAACAAAGATATATTTGTAATAACTTCAACAGCAAAAGAGTACTGTGAAGAGTTAGAAAACCTTTATAATATAAAACCAATTTTTAGAATTAAAATGCCTTTTTATAAAGAGCTTGACTTGGTCTTACCCTCATATAAAAGAGTTGAGCAACTTGTAGATAAAATAAATCCTGATATTATCCATATATCTACGCCAGGTATTGTTGGCTTTTATGGAAGAAAGATAGCAAGAAAAAGGAATATCCCACTTCTTGGTATATACCATACAGACTTTCCAAAATATATTTATAAAAATACAAAATCAAATTTCCTAAAAAACATTTCAATAAAATATATGCAATATTTTTATAAAGAATTTTCACTAGTAATTACAAGATCAAAAGAATACATACCTATTATGCACAATGATTTAAAAATAGATCCATCGAAAGTAAAGTTTTTAAGACATGGCACAAATATAGATAAGTTCCATCCAAAATATAAAGATATAAATTTATGGGATAATTATAATATAGATAAAAACCATCTAAAGTTTTTATATGTTGGAAGAATTACTAAAGAAAAAAATATAAAATTTTTATTTGATGTATGGAAAAAAATATTTAAAAAGTATAAAAACATATCGCTTATTTTAGTAGGAAGTGGAGAGATGAAAAAATATACAAAATATACTAAAAATCAAAATATCTTTTTTTTAGGTCATAAAGAAAAAGAAGAATTATCATCTATTTATGCAAGTAGTGATTATTTTATTTTTCCATCTACAACAGATACACTTGGTCAAGTTGTTTTAGAAGCACTAGCAAGTGCTACCCCTGCAATAGTCAGTGATATAGGTGGACCAAAAGTTATACTAAATGGTAGTGAAAAAGATGTGGGTTATATACTTAAACATGATGATTTAAAAATATGGCAAGAAAAAATCGAAGAGCTTATCAACACAAAACAAAAAGAAAAGCTTTCACTCAATGCAAGAGAGTATATGTTAAATAATAGTATTGATAAGTCTTTTGATGATTATATAAAACTGCATAGATCAATACTATAAATATGCTATAATCGATCATGCTAACAAAAGAAATAGATTTTAATAATTTTTCATTAGTTCTTTCTGGTGGTGGTGCGCTAGGTATTGCTCACTTAGGAGTTATTGAAGATTTAGAAAAAAATAATATCACACCTAGTGAAGTTATAGGTACAAGCATGGGTGGTATAATTGGTGCTTGTATTTCTATAGGATTAAAAGAGAAAGATATTTATAAACTTTTTGCTGAATTTTCAAATCTTATTAACTGGGTTAAGTTTTCATTTTCTGGAAATTCTTTAATAAAAAATGATAAATTAGATCTAATATTCAGTAAAATATTTGGCAATTTAAAAATGAAAGATACGCAAATACCATTAAAACTTATAGCGACGAATATAGAAAATGGAAATATAAAAGTATTTAGCAAAAAAGACGATATTCTTATCAAAGATGCTGTGCTTGCTACTATGGCAATACCTGGAATATTTGAAGAAAAGACTATCGATGGCAAAATATATGTGGATGGTTTTTTATGTGAAAATCTAGCTGTTACACAAGCAACAAAGAAAAATATCTTAGCTGTAGATGTATTAGGTATTAATTCCTTTGAACACTCTCTTCCTAAAAACTTCTTAAAAACAAAAAATATTTTTGATATGTTTGAAAAGTCCTTACGACTTCTTATGTATAATCAAACAAAAAATCATTTAAAGAATACAGATAAAAAAATATATCTTATAGAACCCGATACAAAAAAATTCCAAACATTTCACTTCCACAAATATAAAATAATAAAAAAACTTGGATCTAATCTAGTTCAATTTTAAAAATGTATTGAAATTTTAGTTTCTTAGATATTTCATTATAGTATCATATAATAGTATTTAATTAAAAGGATCTAAGGGATGACTCAAATCAATATAACTTATTATCAAAAAAATGGTATTCATTTTATCCTTGGATCATTTATGGGAAAACTTTGTCTAGCAGACAGTATCAATAGAAAAAATAAAGATACCATACACACCAGATTAAAGAAAAACTTTCAAGCAGATTTTATTGAAAAAGATGATGATCTTTTAAAAGAAACTATCAAACAGTTAGATGAGTATTTTGATAAAAAAAGAAAAAGTTTTGATTTGCCATTATTATTTTGTGGTACACCTTTCCAACAAAGCATTTGGAATACACTTTTAACTATCCCTTATGGAAAAACTTTCACATATAAACAACAAGCACAACTTATTGGAGATACAAAAAAGGTACGAGCAGTTGCAAATGCCAATGGTGCAAATGCAATAGGGATAATAGTTCCTTGTCATAGAGTTATAGGGACAAATGGTAAGCTCACTGGTTATGCTGGTGGACTAGAACTAAAGCAAAGACTATTGGAATTAGAAAGTGAATAATATTTATAAAATATATACTCTGTTATATGAAAAATATGGCCCTCAAGGTTGGTGGCCTTTTTTAGATATAGGATATCATCCAAATGACTTTAGTTATCCTAAAAATAAAGAACAGACTTTTGAAGTTGTACTTGGTTCGATACTGACACAAAACACTACATTTTTATCAGTAAAGAGAGCCTTAGAGAACTTACAAAAGATAGACTGTTTAAGAATAGAAAATATTAAAAATTGTGATATAGATATTCTAAAAGAGGCTATTAGACCAGCAGGATATTTTAATCAAAAAACAAATTATATTTTAAACTATATTGAATTTGATACTATGTTAGATGGTAAAGTTCCTACTAGAGAAGAACTTCTCTCTATCAAAGGGATAGGGGAAGAGACTGCTGATTCAATTTTATTATATGGATATAATCAGCCACAGTTTAAAGTAGATGCTTATACAAAAAGGTTTTTGATTGAGCTTGGTATTTGTGATGAAAAGGTAAAATATAAAGAGATGAAAAGTTTGATGGAAAGCTCATTAGAAACTATAGAACCTGATGATGAAAAAAGAAGAATACTTTATCAAGAGTATCATGCTTTGATTGTTGAGCATGGAAAGCACTTCTATTCAAAAAAACCATATGGTGTGAACTGTTTTATAAAAGAGAGTATATGAATATAGAACTATTTAATAAAGATAAAAATTTTAATATTTTATTAGCTGGGATCTTAAGCTTAATAATTGGAGTAGGGGTAGCAAGATTTGCTTTTACATCATTACTTCCTAATATGCTAGATGATTTCCTCACAGTGACAAATGCAGGGCTTTTAGCATCTATTAACTATGTAGGTTACTTAAGTGGTGCAATATTTACTATTTTTATGAAAGATATCAATACAAAAGTAAAGTATTTTAAAATAGGTTTAGTTTTAAGTGTATTGACTACTATAGTTTTAGCAACTACGACAGATGAGACTTTATGGTTTTTTTCGAGAATATTAGCTGGATTTGGAAGTGCAATGGTACTTATCATTGGTGGTGCCTTAGTTATGGTTAGATTAGATTTAGAAGATAAAACAAAAGCGATGGGGATACATTTTAGTGGTATAGGTTTAGCAATCGTTGTTAGTGAACTGATTAGTCAAACTATATTACAAAGTGGATCTTGGCAAGATGCATGGATGGGACTTACAATTGTTGGAGTATTTGCAGCAGTTTATTGTTGGTATATATTATCTGTAGATAAAAAGGGAAAATCTTCTAAGAAAGTTCCATTTTCATTTAAAGTTTTTACACCTTATGTGATTTTATTGATACTTGCATACTTTACAGCAGGAGTAGGGTTTGTTGTACA
Source organism: uncultured Arcobacteraceae bacterium (assembly GCA_965659435.1). Taxonomy (GTDB): domain Bacteria; phylum Campylobacterota; class Campylobacteria; order Campylobacterales; family Arcobacteraceae; genus JADHTT01. The sequence goes on along the minus strand of CBFHVJ010000012.1, from coordinate 14,126 downwards.
AGCTACATTTTTTCCAGATATTATTAATTCATTAGAAGGTTTAAGTGGTCAAGGAAATATAGGATGGCTTATAGTTGGATGTGCAGGGGCACCAGCAGCGATAATATGGATGAGATTAGCTTATAGATTTAATAGTGTAGATATGATTATCCTTGCATTTGTTTTACAGATTATAGGGATATTGATACCAGTATTTACAAACAATATTTATCTAAATTTTCTAAGTGGAGCTTTATATGGTATTACATTTATAGGGCATGTGTCATTATTTATGCACTATGGTGGAAAACTTGCTGGTAAAAACCCTGTGATGTTTATGGGTGCAATGACAGCAGCTTATGGGATAGGGCAAGTAAGTGCTCCACTTTATAGTGTAAAGTTATTTGAATATTATGGAAATTATGATGCTACATTAGTTGTGACAGCTTGTATAGTGTCTTTAGGAATTTTCTTTTTAACTATGGCAAAAAAATATCCTACTCATTAATTCTATGATCAGTTTTATTACAGCAATGTAATCAAATTGTTATAGCTTTGTAACTTATAACTTCTAAAATTTCCTTACATTAACTTAGGAGAAACAAATGACAAAAAAAGTAATTAGTGCATCAGTTATAGCAGCATCAGTTTTATTTTCGGGGTGTGCTACGAATAGTGTTTCTACTCCAGGAGTAGAAGCAAGTAAAGTTGAGTTCATTGGTATGGAAGCACCAAAAGGTTATAACATGGCTAGAACTTACTCTAATGCAAAAGTTAGAGTTTACACTGCAGATGGTAAATTTACTGAACATAAACTTTCTTACAATGCAATCTTCAATGTAAAAGATAAAATTGCCGATAATAAATATCAAGCTGGACAAATTTATAACTATAAGATGGAACCAATTATGGATCCTTTTGGAAAACCAGTTCTTGCTGAGACTCCAGATGCAAACTCACTTTTAAATGTAGATGGAAATCTGTTTTTAGTTTCTCACTTAGAGTATGACTGGATTTTAAGTAATGGTAAAAAAGCTAATAAAGCGAAAGATTGGTACTCAAGAATGCCAATGGGTATGACTTTAACTTCTATTGAACAATCTGAAAATGGTGTATTAAAAGCAACTGCTCAAAAGCCAATTAATTTTTCAAGTGTAGATGGTTTATGGATCCCATGTTTTGGTTCTCAAACTCCTTGGAATACTCACTTAGGATCTGAAGAAGATTATGATTTATATTACACTTCTGGATATAAAGGAAGTAAGACTAAAAAAGGTTTAAAAGCTTTATCTGAAGTATACTTCAAAGGTGAAAAAGAAGCAAACCCTTACCACTATGGATTTATCACTGAAGTTGAAGTTAAAAAAGATTCATCTACAAAAGTAACTAAACACTATGCAATGGGTAAAGGTACTTGGGAAATGGCTAAAGTTTTATCTGATGGTAGAACTGCATATTATGGTGATGATGGAAGAAATGTAGCTATGTTTATGTTTGTTGCAGATAAGAAGAATGATTTAAGTTCAGGTACTATTTATGCAGCTAAATGGGATCAAACAAGTGAAGCAGGAAGTGATGGAGGAAGTGCAAATCTTTCGTGGATTAAACTAGGTCACAATAATAGTGCAGATGTAAAAATGTATGCTGACAAATACACATTTAATGATATTTTTGAAGCTAAAACAGAAGAAGAGACAGGTGGGAAAATTCCAGCTGGATTTAAAGCTGTAAAAGTTGGACATAAATATGGTGTTGAGTATTTAAAATTAAAACCAGGTATGAAAAAAGTTGCTGCTGCATTAGAGCCAAGAAGACTTGCTGCATATTTAGGTGCTACAACTGAGTTTAACAAAATGGAAGGTGTTACAGTTAATGAAGCTGATAAAAAACTTTATATGGCAATCTCTTATATCAAAGATGGTATGTTAAGTGATGATTCATTTAGAGATGACATCAAGTTAAAGAAAAACAACTGTGGTGGAACTTATGAGATTGCATTATCAAAAGATCAAAAAGATCAATATGGTATGACAATTGAATCTAGTTTTGTTGCAACTTCTATGATGGTACCTTCAAAACTTCTTGGTCAACCAATCTCTACTGATGCAAATGGAAATACTTGTGCTGTTGACTCTGTAGCTAATACGGATAATGTATTCTTCTCTGAAAAGATGAGAACACTATTTATTGGTGAAGATTCAGGAACTCATACAAACAATTTCTTATGGGCTTATAATGTAGACTCTAAGAAATTATCAAGACTTTTATCACTACCAGCTGGTGCAGAGTCTACGGGACTACAAGTAGTTGAAAATGAAAATGGTCATGCTTATATTATGAGTAATGCTCAACATTTAGCTGACTTTACTAAAACTACTCCTGATGCATTAAAAGAAAAGTTATCTAAAAAAATCGATAAATTCAATGCACCTGTTGGGTATATCGGTGGAATCCCTGGAATCAAATAATTCCTAATCTTTACACATCTAAAAAAGGAGAAGAGAAAATCTTCTCCTTTTTTTCTATTATATTTATTACTAAAAAGGCTTTTATTTTGAAAAGATTTATTTTAATATTTTTAATTTCACTTACATTTTTACACGCACAAAAATATTCAAATGAAACTATGATTGGCCAGTTAAGAGACAGAACACTGTTTCATAACCCTTATGCAAATGTACCAGCTCAATGCTATATGGAAACATCTTATGGTACACAAAATCCTTGTATTTTTTGTCATACAAATGCACCTGCAAGAATGAAACTTGGAAATACAATCCCTCAAGCAGGACTTAATTCTTTTGTTGGAAACCTTCAACTAGAGTATGCTTTTGGTTCTGTAAATGAGTTTGCAAAAAGTGCCAATATAAACCCTTGGGAAAATATAATTAAGCCTGAGATTTTGGAAGAAAAATTTAAAAAACTTGGGATTGATACTAAAAAATGGGATAATCAAAAATATATCAAAGAGGATAATTGGAGTGAAGCCTATAAAAAACGAGGAAAAACAAAAGAGTTTAAAGTCTTTCCAGATTTAGATCCTAATTTACTTCCTTCAAATAAAGATGGTTTTGTAAGAGGTTCAAAAAAGGATGATGGAGTGTTTCAAGATACTCTTGGATACAACACAGGATGGAGAGCTGTTAACTTTATTCCTTATGGAATTTTTACTCCATATTCAGGAAGTGTAAGTGGTATCTATATTAAACTTGGTCTTAAGTTTATGAAAGATGAAAAAGGAGATTTCTCACTTTCAGTATATAAAGAAAACCTAAATTTACTTGAACGTGCTATTCAAGATAGACTTGAAAAAGACGACAAGTACTATAAAGGTGCTGCGAAAACTATTGAAGTTGAGAGAGGTCTTTTCCCTCTTGAGACACAATTTGCTCATCCACTTCATTATGTAGATGTAGAGGCTGATGAGACTTATTCAAAAAACAATAAATTCCCAGGTCTTAGAGCCAATAGAGTTAAAGAGATAAGATATATGGTTAAATACCAAATGTATTATCCACAAGAGGTTCTAAATAAAGAGGAAGATGGACCAATATACTACAACAAAGATGAAGCTTGGATAGATAATGGAGCAGGGTGGTATCTATCAGGTTTTATAGAAGATGAAAAAGGAGATTTAAGAGGACAAACTCCTGAAGAACTTCTACAATGTATGGGATGCCATAGCTCTACTTATGGTTTTGAACCAGAACAGTTCACATCTGGAACTGGAAATACTATAGATACAATTTGGTCTTTTCCACGGAAATTACCAAATGAAGATGGTTGGAAAGAGATGAATTATCTTGGATATAAATTTAGAGATAAAGCAAAAGAAAATGAAACTTCTGGTGATGCAAAAATAAAAGATCCTATAAACAGAACTAGCAAAATTGGTGAATTTAGATATTTTTTAAACCATGTGGTTGGTGCTTCACTTTTTGGTGATATGCCAGAAGATATGGAAAAATATTTACAAAAGGTGATAAAAAAGAGTAATGGTTATTCTCAAAACTTTCCAAAGATAGAATTTAAAACAGCAAAAGAAGTAAAAATGGTTCAAAGTTTAAGATTAAGACTCATGAGAGAATTTACTAAAAGAAAAGATTATCTAAAAGAAGATGGAACTATTCAGCCTGCTTTATACTATCCATCAAAAAAACAAACTATGAAAACTATAGAAGGGTATAGAAAGATAGTATCTACACAAAGATACACTTTTGGGAAAGATTATTTTGGAAAAGTTCCATTTTCATACAAATACTTTAGAGAAAAAGAGCATGGGTTTACTCATATTGATGGAACAGCTTATAGGTTTGATGAAGTTATTACAGATAGACCATTTGATACAAGTGAAACTATTACAAAGGGTGTAGGAAATACTTTGACACTAATAGATGAAAATGGTGACAACTACGATAGCGAATATTTACCACTATTTAAATACCCAATGGAATTTGAAGAAAAATAGAATACTTGTAGGAGTTTTTTAACTATGGGGGAGTGTTAGAAATTTTGTGTCAGTCTGATAGAATTTATTCTAAAGGATTGAACAATGAATCAAACACTTGATTTAACAGATGCACTTGAACAGATTAAAGCTGGTGCCAAAATAGATGGTAAGGATGGAGTTTTAGCTCCACTTATCAAACAACTAACTGAAGCTGCATTACAAGCAGAACTTGAATCTCATCTTACAGCAGAGATAAATAAAAATCGTAAAAATGGTAAATCTACTAAAACTATGAAAAGTAGTGTTGGAGAATTTGAACTGGAAATTCCAAGAGATAGGAACGGTTCTTATGAACCACAAATAGTTAAAAAACATCAAACCCATATGTCAGACCATATTGAGGAAAAGATTTTATCTTTATATGCTTTAGGCAATAGCTACTCTCAAATATCTGAACATATTCAAGAGATATATAGTATTGAGTTTTCTAAAGCAACAATAAGCGCTATTACAGACAAAGTTATACCATTACTCAAAGAATGGCAACAAAGACCGTTAGAATCAATCTATCCATTTGTATGGCTTGATGCAATACATTATAAGATTAAAGAAAATGGTAGATATATCTCTAAAGCTGTTTATACTATCCTTGGAGTTGGACTAAATGGTAAAAAAGAGATATTAGGATTGTATTTATCTGAAAATGAAGGAGCTAATTTTTGGTTACAGGTTTTAACTGATTTAAATAATCGTGGAGTTCAAGATATACTTATTGCTTCTGTTGATGGATTAAAAGGGTTTCCAGAAGCTATAAATGCAATATTTCCAAATACTGAGGTTCAACTTTGTATTGTTCATCAAATCAGAAACTCAATAAGATATGTAGCATCTAAAAACCAAAAAGAGTTTATGAAAGATTTAAAGCTTATCTATCAAGCTATCTCAAAAGAAGCTGCTGAAATTGAACTTGACAACCTTGAATCTAAGTGGGGTAAAAAATATCCTATTGTAATTAAATCGTGGAGAAACAAGTGGGAACATCTATCTGCATATTTTAAATATCCTGAAGAAATTAGACGTATTATCTACACTACTAATATTATTGAATCAGTTCACAGACAATTTAGAAAACTTACTAAAACTAAAGGAGCTTTTCCAAATGAAAATAGTCTTCTCAAACTTTTGTATATGGGTATTCAAAATGCCTCTAAAAAATGGACTATGCCAATATGGAATTGGTCTTTGACTATTTCGCAGTTAGCAATATTGTTTGAGGGCAGACTAGATGAATCTTTAAACTTATGACTTAAAAAGTGATTTTTGTTGTTCAAAAAGTCTTAAGGATTTGAGAGAATCTATAAATTCTACTTCTTGAACACTTTTTGGAACAAATAGTATCTCTAAATAAAGGTTATAAAGCCAATAAGTAAGATTTTTTAATTTTGTTCCAAAATTTAGAGGTTGTGACACATTTAAATGACTATAAAAGATCTTTACAATTTCCCATAATATTTGTCTTATTTCTTGTTGATACTTATATCTCTATAAGTCATATCTTATAGTACTTCTGGAGAATGTTTAACAATTCAACTCTATATTGATAAATTGTTCCAAAATTGTTCTAAAAAACTCTTAGAAAAGTAATTTGTTAGAAAGTTGTTTTCTTAGGTGTATTGTATGTTTTTAAATTTTAATAGTTAGAATTTATTATTGAATTACCTATATCTTAAAAGTAAAAGTTCTAAAAGAAAATGTGCTAAAAGATGATATTTATATAATTGATTATAAATGCTTAGAGTCAAACAGTAATGAATATCTGAAGAATTTCAATTAACTAAAAAGGATAATTTTTTTAATTCTAAGGAAATATTTTTCTGTTATAATAGGAATTATTATCCCTTATTAATAAAATATAAAAGGCAAAATCTTGTTTACAAATAAAAAAATACTTACATCAATTTTTATCATTTCTTCGTTAATAGCCTTTTCAGGCTGTAATGAAAAGAAAGAGGAAGAAAAGGTTGAAATTAAAAGTGAGATACAAAAAGTTACTGTGAATGTTCATACTATAGAAAAAGAGACATATCCAATTTGGGTAGATTTTTCAGGTAAAACAGAAGCCAAAAATAATGTATTTGTTACTGCAAAAGTTGGTGGAGAATTAAAAGAAATTTATTTCAAAGCTGGAGAGAGTGTATCAAAAGGTCAGAAGCTTTTTAAAATAGATGATAGAGCCTATAAAGCAATTTTATTGCAAAAGAAATCTTCTTTAGAAAAAGATAGAGCAAATTTGAATTTAGCAATTGCAAATGTTAAAAGATATAAACCCTTAGTGGATAAAGGTTTAGCACCAAGAGAAAAACTTGAGGAACTTGTTGCAAATCAAAGACAACTTCAAGCAGTTATAAACTCTGATTTGGCAACTGTAAAAGAAGCTCAAATTGATGTAGATGATACAATAATAAAAGCCTCTATCTCAGGAAAAATTGGAAAATCTTTAATCGATATTGGGAATAATGTAAGTACCTCTGATAAATTAGTAAATATAGTACAGTCAAATGATTTATATGTGAATTTTAATCCAAGTAGTAAAGAAGTATTTTTATTAAACCAATACAAATCAGAAAAATACCCTAAAGTAATTGTTCTACCAGAAGGTATTGAGAACACAGAGTTAGGATTAAAAGGTAAAGTTGATTTTATAGATAGTGTTACAAATCAAAATACGGGAACTGTTGGAATGAGAGCTACTATTAACAACGAAAAAGAATTACTTTTCCCTGGAACTTTTGTAAATATAAAACTATTTATAACAGATAAAATCCCTGTTATTGCAGTTCATCCAAACACTTTATCTCAAAACCAATTAGGTTTTTTTGTATATACAGTAAATTCTGAAAATAAAATCAAAAAAGCACAAGTTAAAGTTGAATACAGCAATAAAGATTTAGCCATAATTAAATCTGGACTAAATGCTGGAGATAAGGTAATAGTAAGCGCAACAAGTAAGCTTCAAGAAAATCAAGAAGTTATGGTAACTGAAGTTACCAACCCAATTAAAAAATAGGGCATAAAATGTTTTCAATCTTTTTTATAAAACGTCCAATATTTGCAAAAGTAATTTCACTTTTTATCATTATTGTTGGACTTATATCATTAAATCTACTTCCTATTGCACAGTTTCCAGAGATTACACCTCCAAGTATTTCAGTTAGTACAAATTATACGGGTGGAAGTGCAAGTGCAGTAGAAACAAGTGTAACAAAACCTATAGAAGAACAACTAAATGGTATTGAAGGTATGATTTATATGGAATCAAACTCATCATCAGATGGAAGTTCAAATATCAATGTATATTTTGAATCAGGTTATGATTTAAATACTGCTGCAATCGATGTTCAAAATAGAGTTACCTTAGCCACTCCTTTTTTACCAGAATCTGTTAAAACAAATGGAGTTACAACAAAGAAAAAATCAACTTCAATGGTTCAAATTCTATCTTTAAAGTCAACTAATCAAGCTCATGATGCATTATTCTTATCAAACTTTGCTAGTATAAATATTGTTGAAGAATTAAAAAGAATAGATGGTATTGGTGATGTTCAGAATCTAGGTGAAAAGAAATACTCTATGAGAGTTTGGATAAATCCTAATAAACTTTCAAACCTAGGATTAACAGTAAACGAAGTAACTACTGCCATTAGAAACCAAAATTTACAAGCAGCACTAGGAAGTATTGGAGCTTCCCCAAGTGCTAGTAGAAATAAGTTTCAATATACACTTACATCAAAGACTAGACTTTCATCTGTAAAAGAGTTTGAAGATATTATCATAAAAGAAGTTGAGAATAAAAGAGTTAGATTAAAAGATGTAGCACGAGTAGAATTAGGAGCAGAAGTTTATGGTTGGGGAGCAAATGTAAATAACAAAGAGACTGCATTACTTGGAATTTATCAACAACCTGGAGCAAATGCACTTGAAGTTGCCAATAGAATTCAAGAGAAACTAGAACAACTGAAACCAAGACTACCAGAAGGTCTTACTGTAGAAGCAACTTATGATACAACAAAATTTGTAAAGGTTTCTATTCAAGAAGTAGTTATAACACTACTTCAAGCACTAGCTCTTGTACTATTTGTTGTTTATTTCTTTTTACAATCATTTAGAACAACAATTATCCCAGCTGTTGCAATTCCAGTTTCCTTAATAGGGACATTTGCACTACTAATGACAATGAACTTTTCAATCAATACACTTACTCTTTTTGGTCTTATATTAGCTATTGGTATTGTTGTTGATGATGCTATTATTGTTGTTGAAAATGTTGAAACAAATTTAGCTAAAAACCCAGACTTAACATTAAAAGAAGCTACGACATTAGCTATGAAGGAAGTTTTTACTCCTGTTATATCTACTACACTAGTACTTCTAGCTGTATTTATTCCTGTTACTTTTATTCCTGGAATTTCAGGTGCTCTATATCAGCAGTTTGCAACTACAATTGCTTTTGCAGTTATAATCTCATCTATAAATGCATTAACTTTATCACCTGCGTTATGTGCAACAATTTTAAAGAAAAAACAGCTAAACGAAAAAAAGAACTTTGTTTTTGAAGGTTTTGATAGAGGTTTAGAAAAGTTTAAAAATGTATATAAAGTAGTTCTAGAAAAAATCATAAAGTTTTGGTACGTAGCTATCTTAGTTTATGGATTACTTTTAGGTGGAACTTATTTCGCTTTTAAAGTTTTACCAAGTGGATTTATTCCAGATGAAGATCAAGGAACACTTGTCTCTTCAATATCTTTAGAAGCTGGGACAACATTAAATATTACAAGTGAAGCTACAAAAAGAGCAACTGAGATTATTCTAAATACAAAAGGGGTAAAAGATGTTTTAAGTATCCCTGGGTTTAGTATTATGACTGGAGCAATTGATTCATCATCTTCAACTATCTTTATAGTTTTAGAAGATTGGGATAATAGAACATCTGTTGAAACTTCAATAAAAAGTATTATGAGTAATATTATGGATACGGCAAAAGAGAAGATTGATAATGCTACTGTAAGAGTATTTAATATGCCATCAATTCCTGGACTATCTGCAGTTGGAGGATTTGATTTAAAACTTCAGAACTTACAAGGTATGCCAATAAATGAATTCCAAAAAATTGCTCAAGAATTTATTACAAAAGTAAATCAAGATAAATCAATAATGTATGCATATACAAGTTTTAATGCAAACTATCCACAGTTTAATATAGATGTAAATAGAGATAAAATCTCATCTTTAGGATTAAAACTTGATGATGTATTTGGTGTAATTCAAGCAAACTTAGGTTCACTTTATATAAATGATTTTAATAAATTTGGTAAAACTTATAAAGTATTTGTCCAAGCAGATCAAAAATTTAGAGAAGAAAAGGCAAATATAAATAACTTCTTTGTAAAAAATAGTGATGGAGAAATGATTCCTTTAAGTACTGTAGTTAATATTACTCAAGTAACTGGAGCAAACACAATTACTCACTACAATGGATATCAAAGTATTGCTATAAATGGTCTTCATAATTTGAAAGAAGGTTATAGTTCTGGCGATGCATTACAAGCACTTGAAGAGATTGCAAAACAAACACTCCCAACTACAGTTGGATATGAATTTGCAGGAATGTCTTTACAAGAAAAAGAAGCAGGAAATGCAGCTATTTATATTTTTGCATTATCTTTGCTAATGGTATTTTTATTCCTTGCTGCTCAATATGAATCTTGGATGATGCCTCTAATGATTATGCTTCCTATTCCTGCTGTTATGTTTGGAGCACTAGGAGCAAATATGATGGCAGGACTTTTAAATGATACATATACACAAATTGGGCTTGTCCTTTTAATAGGTATGTCCTCTAAAAATGCAATTTTGATTATAGAATTTGCAAAAGAACTTAGAGAACAAGGTGTCTCAATAGTTGATTCTGCAATTCAGGCATCTACAGTGAGACTAAGAGCTATTTTAATGACTGTATTCTCATTTCTTTTAGGAATTTTACCGCTTGTTTATGCATCAGGTGCAGGAGCTGCATCAAGACAATCTCTTGGTACTGCTGTATTTGGTGGTATGATTATGTCAACAATTTTAACACTTCTTTTAACTCCTGTACTATTTGTAGTTTTACAGAGATTAAGAGAAGGTAAAAATAAAGAGGAAAATTCGGATGTTTAACAAAATAAAATTAGTATCAATAGTATGTGTAATATTATTATTTTCAAATGTATATGCAGAAGATATTTCACTTGAAGAGTTGATAAATATTGCAGTTGAAAATAATAGTAATATCAAAATAAGTAAATATACTCAAGAAAAAGAAAAAGCTTCATATAATTTATCAAGAACTGACTATCTCCCAAAAATAGCTCTTTCAGGTGACATTTCAATATATGATATAACAAGTGGAGGTGTAGACTACAGAGATAATACTGTCTCAAGTTATACATTAAGTGCTAGCCAATTACTTTATGACTTTGGTAAAACATCAAATCAAATAGATTCTGCAAAAAAGAATGTTGAAGCTGCAAATTTTGATACGGTTAAGAATATATCCTCAACAGTACTAAATACGAAGCAAGCATACTATAATATCCTTAATAGCTATCAACAAATAAATTTAGCAAAAGAATCAATTACAATTGATGAACTTCATTTAAAGCAAGCAGATAACTATTTTAATGCAGGAGTTAGAACTTTAATTGATGTTACTGATGCTAAATTACAGCTATCAAACTCGAAATTAAAACTTGTTCAATCTCAATATATTCTAAGAAACTCAAAGACAAAACTTATTTCCATACTAGGAACACAAGATACTAATAGTATTAATATAAAAGAAGATTTAGAAATAAAATCAAAGATAAAAGGTTTTAAAAGAAGCAGTCTCAATTTAGATGAGCTTCTAAAAAAAGGATTAAAGAATAGAGCTGAAATAAAAGTTTTTGAAAAACAGATTGAAGCTCAACAATTACAATTAAAAAACTCACATAAAGAATATTATCCAACATTAAGTCTTGATGGAAGTTATAGTGATGTAAATTCAGACCAAATTGCAATAGATTCTAAACAAGCAGTTGCTGGTGTTTATTTAAAATGGAATTTATATACAGGAAATTCAACAGAATCGAACATTAAAATATCACTTGTAAACTTAAATAGTTTAAAACAACAGCTAGTACAACAAAAACTTCAAATCAAAGAAGATATTACTAATGCCTATTTACAAGTAAAAGAAAATGAAGAGAGCATTAATATAGCACTTTTAAATGCTGATTTAGCTTATCAAAAGTTAGACTTAGCAAATCAAAGATACAAAGCAGGGTTAAATGATTTAGTAGAAGTAAATGATTCAAAATTACAATATACCGAAGCAAAAAGTAATCTAATTAACACTTATTATAATTATCTAAGTTCAAAAGCAAGTTTAGATTATGCTATTGGAGTAATTTATTAAATTTCACATTTTTATTAAGATGTGAATTTAGATATCAAATCAACACTTTGTTTTTCTAATATTCTTCTATACAAAATAGAAGGATATTAAAATGAAAAATAGAGTACCAGTAATTCTAACACTAATTGTTTCAATTTTTTATTTTCACAGGATGTGCAAATAAAATAGAAGTTAAGCCAAGTAATGTAGTAAATGACATATCAAAGTTAAAACCATCTCCTATCAATGAAAATACATATTATTACGTTAAGAAGGGTGTTAATTTCTCTCAATATAATAATATCATTGTTCATAAAATGAAAGTATATATGGCAAAGGATAAAGAGGGTGTAAATAAAGTTGTTGATGATATCTCAAATTATTTTACAAGTAATGTAAATAATCAAGTTGATGAAAAACTTGGAGAGGTAACAGGTATTCATACTCAGAATTAAAAAATTCTGAGTTAAAATAGCAAGTTCAACAACTTGTAATATTTGGCACAAATTTGACTAAGTTAGATTAACATGCTAAAATTCTAGGACTATCAGTTGATGACACAAAACTCTGAACAGTCTCAACTATGGCAAAGAGGTTAGATTAAAACCTCTTTGCTTCCACTTCATCTTTACCAATAAACTCTTTTTCATCAGAGTCTTTTACAACATCTGTTGCTAATTGATCTGTTTTAACAGCAATCTCATATGTTTCATTTGCAATTCTTACATTACTTTGAGTTTGCATATCAAGAGAAGAAACTGCATCATTAACTTGTTCAATTCCTATTAGTTGTTCTTTTGATGCATTTTCAATATCAGCAATTAGTCCTGCTGTATTTGTGATATTGTTATTTAATTCATCATATCCATTGATCATATCTGTAGCAATTGATTTTCCTTCATCTGCTTTTGCTGTAGCATTTTCAACAAGGTCTTTAATCTCTTTTGCTGCTTCAGCACTTTTACCTGCAAGGTTTCTAACCTCTTGTGCAACAACAGCAAATCCTTTACCAGCTTCACCTGCAGTTGCAGCTTCAACAGCAGCATTTAATGAAAGGATATTAGTTTGGAATGCAATTTGGTCAATTACTGTAATTGCTTCATTAATTGCATTTACTTGTTGGTCAAGATCTTCCATAGATTGGATTGTTTTAGTAGCTAGTTGATTACCTTTATTAGCAGACTTTGTTAATGTTTTTGCTAATTCAGCCATTTGGATAATATGTTCAGTATCATCTTTTATATTTGAAGAGATCTCTTCTAATGATGAGGCAGTTTCTTCTAGTGCAGCAGCAGATTCTGTACTGTTTCTATTTAATGTTGAAACATTTTCTAATAGCTTAGCACTACTTGAATCTAGTGTTAATCCATTTGCCTTATTTTCAATTAGCATTTTATTAATAATATCTGCTAAAGTATTTAAGCCTTGAGCTGTTTTACCACTATCATCTACTCTAGTTCTAAAATCTAGCTTTTGATATGACTCAAGTACTGATTCAAGTTTTGATACATCTGAAACTACTTTTTGTGATAATGTTTTTAACATTGAATTGATTAAAGATTTTAATTCTTCAAGTGATTGGTTTTGTGTTGATCTTGTGATTTTTTGATCTATTTTACCATCTTGTACAAGAGCAACTACCTCTTTTACATTTGCTAAAAGTTTTTGATCTTCAATCATAAGCTGTTTTGTTTTTTTGATATTTTCATTAATCACTTTTGCCATTGTACCTATCTCATCATCTGATTCTTGTAATGGCTTTGATTTTTGTGTTTCTTTATTTAAGAACTTAAAGAAGTGTAATAGTCCATCTTGGAATTGTCTTAGTGGCTTAATAATAATTTTATCAGAAAGGAAAATCACAATTGAAATTAATACAATAGCAAGTGCAAGAGAAGATAATATAATAGTTTGAATAATATCATTAATCTCTTGTTGAGCTTGTATGTTCATTAGAGATATTTTATCTTCAATATCATCAACATAAGCACCAGTACCTATAATCCAACCCCATGGCTTGAAAAGTTGTACATATGAAAATTTTGGTTGAGGTGTATCTTTCCCTGGTTTTGGCCAAGCATATTTTACAAGTCCTTCCCCATCTTTTTGAGAAACAGAAACCATCTCTTTGAATAGATATACACCATTTGGGACTGTAAAATAAACTGTGTAAACCCACTAGTTACCCTTTAATCACTTTGTATATTTTTCCATAATCTCACTGAA
>CBFHVJ010000011.1:0-19676 GCA_965659435.1 uncultured Arcobacteraceae bacterium | reverse complement strand
TAAATCTTCTTTAATTTTCTTTTTTGAATCATAGCAATATCTTTATCAAGTGACTTATTGGCTATTAAAAAAGCATCATCAAAAGTACTTAGTTTCCCTTTATACTTTTTTTGAAAGTTTTTGGCATCTTTAGCATCTTTAAAGGCAAGCTTACTAACCTTTGACATAGTTCCTCTAACCCTAGATCCTACTAAATAGTAGGCTTTTGTAGCATCAATGAGTTCTTGGGTTTGTATATCAACCACTTGTACACTGTTTTTATTAATACCATACTCTTTGCTATCAACTGCTAAACATCTTATACTACAGTATTGTCTTTTAGTTCCATTGTGTAGTGTAGCACTATGGGATGTTTTATAAAACTTCTTTATACTCATACCACATACAGGACACCAGTGTTTTTGATCTCCTTCTTGTGTAAGATGTGGTTCAACCGTTGATTCTTTTGTGAAGCTTTTTGAATAAAGTGTGGTTGTTGCAAAAATTAATATAAAAGATAAAAAGATATTTTTCATTAAAAAGCCTTAAATTTATTCTCTATATATTATCAAAAACTAAGTGATGTTTTGTTGATATAAAATAACAAAATAAATTTGACATTAGTCAAATGGTTATATTATAATTTTAGGTAATATTTAATACCAAAAAAAAGGTATATGTATGAGAGAAAAGTTAAAAAGTATAGTGCTGTTTGAAGACCTAGATGATAAGACACTTGATAAGATTGCAGACTTTACCTTAGTATCTAAAAGATTAAAAGATAATATCATATTTTATGAGGGTGATGAACCTGAATATCTACACCTTCTTCTATCTGGTGTAATCAAGCTGTATAAAACAACTTCAAACGATAAAAATATTGTTTTAAAGTATTTTCAACAAGGTGAACTTATTGGAGAATTAGCGAATTTTGAAGATATTCCATATCCAGCAACAGCATATGCTTTTACTGATGTAGAGTTTTTAAAAATTAGTTTTGAAAGTTTAAAAGAAGTTATTTATGAACAACCAGAGTTGTCATTTAAAATCCAAAGTTCTTTAATTAAAAAGATCAAAACATTAGAAAGTGTGATCTCTCACGATTTAGTATTAGATGCAAAAGAGAGAGTAGCAAAGTTTATCCATGATCAAACGGAGATGTTTTTTGATGCTAAAAATATTGAGATTGCAGAGATTTTAAACATGACACCAGAAACATACTCAAGAATTTTAAAGAAATTTAAATCTGAAGAATTAATTGATCTAAAAGCTAAAAATATTGATAAAGATGGATTATTTGACTATTTTAGCTAGTCAAAAGATCCGTAATTTTATCTTTATTTGAACAAAAATTTCCATTTTTTTCAATTAAGAATAGATCATTTGCTTTACCTCTTGAAGAGTGAATTTTTGCACTTTGAATCTCTATTCCAAATGTATCAAAAACAGAAGCGATATAACTAAATAACCCTTTTTGATCAGCTGTAGTAATTTTCATTTGTGCTAGATCTTCAGAATGATTACAATCTATCGCTACTTCAGCTTTTTTAATAGATGGTTTTTTCAAGTTTACTTTTCTTTCCATATCTAAAGAGTTTTCTAAAACTTCTTCAACAAATGGAATATCAACATCATCAATACCTTGTCCAAATTCTATTTGGAAAAACTTCTTTCCGTTATAAAGTTTATAGATTCCTGTAGATTTTATATCTAAAAACTGTAGTTTTCCTAAAAGGTATCCAAGGTTAATAGGTGTAGCCCTAATGATAGATATCTTTAAAGTTTTATTATTATAAATTTTATAGTCCATTGTTTCAATATCATTAGCTGTAGTGGCAATATCAATAATATCTGAAGCCTTATATTTTAAAAATATTTGATCAGAATCTATTTGAAGCAGATTTTTTTTCATAGTAGGTGAGAGTACTTGGAATGCTTTACTATTTTTAATTGTATTTTCTTTAGCAACTCTTCTACTACTTACTTTGATTAAATCTGAATGTTCTAATCCTAAAAGAGATTGTTTATAAAGCTCTTGTAGTAAGCTTGCTGTACTACTATTATATGTACTAGGTGATACAGCACTAATATCTGCATAGGTATGAACAAAAAGGATTTTTAGAGTTAACTCGTCTTTTAAAATACCAATAAAATGTAAAATTACTTTTTGTGAATAGATATTTTCCCTTGTAGCCACTAGACTAAACATATTATGATATCTAACGATTTTAGCTACAAGTGCAGTAGATTTCTCATCTAAGTTAATAGATTTTGCATATTTTTTAAAGATATTTTCTCCAACAATATGATGATCTTTTCCTCTACCTTTTCCCATATCATGAAATAAAATAGCAGTCTTTAATAAGAATTTTTCTTTAGTATTAAGTGTTTTATAAATATCAAGGGTAAATTGGTTTTGGATATTTTCTACACATTTAATTGCATTAATTGTATGTATATCTACAGGATGTCTATGATACCCATCAAACTGTGGTTGATTTAACATCTTTTTAGATGATGGGAAAATAGCAACAAATAGTTTTGCATTGTATAGTAGTTTTAAAACTGGATATAGATTTTCTTTTGATAAAAGTTTATGAATATATTTTTTGTCATCAGTTTTTAGATTTGATGGAATTATTGTTTTTGTTGCAAAATATACATAAGAGTTATCAAATTTTTTTACATTATTTGGTAATGATACTAATTCTTTTAAAAATAGTGGTAATGAGATAGCTTTTCTTTGATATGAAGTAAAAACTTTATTATCACAAATATAAAGGTTTTTCTTTATTCTACTTTGTTTAAAGACAGGGATGTTTTTTGATTCAAATAGATAAGGCCTGATAAACTTTTGTACCATTGTTGCTGAGAATCTATGTATAACATGTAAGGATGCAAAAAGTTTTGAGATACATTGTCTCTCTTTAGTCAGTCTTGCACTATCAGTAAAGCCAAGTTTTGAACTAAGTTCTGGCATTACATCAAAATTAACCCTATCAAGTTTCTTTTTGGCAATGAGATGTAATGCATTTCGTACTCGATAAATATACTCTAAAGAGGATCTATAGCTTTTATATTCCTCTTCAGTAAAGTGAATATTTATAAGATTTTTTACACTACTTACACCATAAATAGCAGTTGCCATCCAGAACAGCATATTTGCTTCTCTCATTCCACCATAACCATCTTTGATATCTG
The DNA here is from genome assembly GCA_965659435.1 of uncultured Arcobacteraceae bacterium. Taxonomy (GTDB): domain Bacteria; phylum Campylobacterota; class Campylobacteria; order Campylobacterales; family Arcobacteraceae; genus JADHTT01. Next base: position 16,496 of record CBFHVJ010000011.1, on the reverse strand, counting down.
CTTGCATATCAAGTGGATATTTTAAAAGACGTTGCTTATGCTCTGTAACTTTTTCTAGAATAAACTCTTTTCTTTGGTACTCTCTAATACTTACAAGTTTATTTTGATAGTGGTACCAAAGTTGCTTTGAACCAAATATAAGTCTTGATTCTAAAATAGAAGTTTTAATAGTGATATCTTCTCTTACAGCTTTTTCAATCTCATCAAGTTCATGAACTCTAGATCCAAGTTTCAGTCCACAATCCCAAGACAGAATCATAAACTCTTCCATAATTGGTGTAAGGTTAAAGCCTTTGATATCTTTGTATAAAACCATAATATCGATATCACTATATACACAAAGTTGTTCTCGACCATAACTACCAAGTGCAATAAGTGTAATAGGGATAGAATTACTCATAGGTAAAAAGTCACCAAAATGTTTTCTAAGAAGATATTTATAGATTACTTTTATAAAATTGTCGATTTGTTTTGTATGTTTTACAAAAAAGTCTTTCCCTTGAGTTGTGTTAAATATTTCATCTAAAGAGCTTAGGTACTCTTTGATATATTTTTTTATAACTTTTGCAATCTCAAAATCTTCAGCATTTTGTGAAATAAGGTTTTCAATCTCTATATTTAAGTCTGTTGACATCTTTCAAAAATCTTTCATTGTTTTCTTGATTATATCATTTTTATCTATTTAATGATTTAAGTTATTGTATATTTTCCAATCATTGGATATTATTAAATAATATATAAGTAGAGGATTGGTGTAAAGTTATTGTATAAAGCAATTATAATTTTTTTATTTTTACTCACACAAAGTTATGCAAATAAGATAAATGTAGCGGTTGCTGCAAATGTAAGCTATGCTATTGGTGATTTAAAAAAAGAGTTTAATAAGATATATCCAAATATTAAAATCAATACTACTTTAGGAAGTAGTGGAAAACTTACTGCCCAGATTAAAAATGGGGCACCATATGATATTTTTATCTCTGCAAATATGAAATACCCTCAAGCTTTATATGATGAGAAATTAGCTATAGCAAAACCAATAGTTTATGCTCAAGGATCTTTAGCACTTTTTAGTAGTAAAAATAGAGACTTTACAGAAGGTTTAGAACTTACAAAAGAGAGTAGTATCAAAACAATTGCTATAGCAAACCCTAAAACAGCTCCATATGGAATCGCAACATTTGAGGCTTTAAAAAATGGTAAGATTTTAAATAGTATTAAAAGTAAATTTGTTTATGGAGAGTCGATATCTCAAACAGTATCTTATACAATCAGTGCAACTGATTTAGGGTTTATTGCAAAATCTTCACTTTATAGTCCTAAGTTGAAAAGATTTAAAAAAGATACCAATTGGATTGAACTTGATTCAAATCTTTACACACCAATAGATCAAGGGATAGTATTACTTAAAAATAGTACTGGAAAAGAGGGCGCAAAAAAGTTCTATCAATTCTTTTTAAGTGTAAAGGCTAAACAAATATTAGAAGATTTTGGATATAAAATACCATGAGTAAAATAGTTGCAAAAGTTTTAAAAATCCAGCAAAATGGATCTTTACATATCGTAAGATTTAAATTCTTAGATCATTATATATCTATGATGAGTTTGGAGCTTAATAATAGTATTCAAGTTGGAGCAACTGTAACTTTACAAGTTAAACCAACTAATATTAGTCTAGGAAAAAATATAGCTGGAGAGCTAAGTTTTGTAAATAAACTTGATGCTATTGTTGAAAATATCTCAAATGGAAAGCTACTATCGAATATAGGTTTAGATATTGATGGTGTAAAACTAGAGTCTATTATTGAAAAAAGCTCTACATTAAGATTAGATCTTGAAGTAGGAGATAGCGTAAAAGTACTCATTAAATCTAATGATGTTTCAATTGTTGAGGTGATTGATGCTTGATATACTATCTTCATTAGAACTAGCTCCATTTATACTTTCGTTTAAACTTGCAGCAATTACAACAATAATACTTTTTATTATATCCATCCCTCTTGCTTGGTGGCTTTCTCAGACAAATTCAAAGTCAAAGCCAATAGTTGAAGCCATAACTGCATTACCAATTGTTTTACCCCCATCTGTATTAGGATTTTATATACTTGTGGCATTATCTCAAAATTCACCTTTAGGGGTATTTTTTGAAGATGTTTTTGGAGTAAAGTTAGTATTTAATTTTACAGGATTAGTTGTAGCAAGTTGTTTTTATTCATTACCATTTATGGTTCAACCTTTACAAAGTGGCTTTGAATCATTAAATAAAAATATGCTAGAAGCTAGTTTTATAAGTGGAAAAGGTTTATGTGAAACTATTATAAAAGTAGCATTGCCCAATATCAAACCAGCATTAATTACGGCAATTATTATTACATTTGCACATACTGTTGGTGAGTTTGGAGTAGTACTTATGGTTGGTGGAAGTATTCCCGGGGAAACAAAAGTAGCTTCCGTTGCTATATATGAGATGGTAGAGATTATGGATTATACAATGGCACATATTTATAGTGCTATTATGGTTGCTATAAGTTTCTTAGTTTTAGTAAGTGTCTATATGACAAATGGCAAGATTAATAAAAAGTTTGGAATATAATAAGTGTTAAGATTAATACTTATTGTATTACTTTTAATAGTTACAGTTTATCTAATTTTATGGTTAAAAAGAAGATTCTGGAATAGATTAACTCCTCAAGTAAAAAAACAGATAATTACTTTTGGACTTTTAAACATTTTTAATTTTTTAAAGTTAAAATGGCAGATAATTTTAATGTTTAGTTGGCAAATTTTAAAAAAATTGATATCAAAAAGGAAATAAATGAAACTATATGCACCATGGGAGAAAGCTTTTAAAAAGATCTCTACACCATTTGAGGAGTTTTTACACACCCAAACAACAGCTGGATTAGTACTTATAGTGATGACTATACTAGCTTTAGTATTTGCAAATACATCAATGTACGAAACATATTCACATTTTTTTCATATGCAAATTGATTTTAATGTAGGTTCATGGACAATATCACATACTTTACATCACTGGATCAATGATGGGTTAATGGCTATATTCTTTTTTATTATAGGTTTAGAGATAAAAAGGGAAGTAACCGCTGGTGAACTATCAGATATACAAGCGGCTATTTTACCTATTTTGGCTGCTATAGGTGGTATGGTTTTCCCTGCAATGATATATATGGCTATTAATTATGGTGGTGAAGGAGCTGCTGGTTGGGGAATACCAATGGCGACAGATATTGCTTTTGCAATTAGTGCCTTAGTATTATTAGGGAAAAGAATTCCAATTGCACTTGTAACATTTTTAGTTGCTTTGGCTATTGTAGATGACCTTGGTGCAGTAATTGTAATTGCATTATTTTATACAGATACGATAAATATGGTACCACTAGGACTAGCTGTACTTATGTTTACTATAATGATTATGTTTAATAGGTTTGGTATTCATAAAACTTCACCTTATTTTATAGTAAGTGTACTAATGTGGTTTTTTATGCTTGAATCTGGTATTCATGCAACTATTGCAGGTGTTTTAGCTGCATTAACTATTCCATCTACACCAAAAAGAGCACCAGCTTCTTTTACTGATGAAACAAGAGAGATATTAAATGAATATGATAAGTTGCCAGTAGCATCGGATAATACAATGTGTGAAAAACAAAAACATCTTCTTACAGATATTAAAGATAAGATTGATGCAGTTGGAACTCCAGCATCTAGATTAGAACATGATTTACATTTACCAGTTGCTCTTTTAGTTATTCCAATTTTTGCCTTAGCAAATGCAGGTATTAAAATTGACTTCTCTTCAATTGGATCAACTATTATGGAGCCAGTATCATTAGGGATTATAGCTGGATTAATTTTTGGAAAAGTTCTTGGTATTTTTGGTGTGTCTTGGCTTGCTATAAAAATGAAGATAGCAAAGCTCCCTGAAAATACTACAATGAGTCAGATATTTGGTGTGTCCTTCTTAGGTGGTATTGGTTTTACAATGTCTATATTTGTTGCAGACCTTGCTTTTATAGGAAACCCAGAGCTTATTTTTCAAGCAAAAGTTGGAGTACTTTTTGCATCATTAGTTGCTGGAATATTTGGATATTTTTGGTTAAAAACTGTTTCAAAAAAAATATAGATATTTATGATAAAAATAGATATTGATAAACAACTTCATGGTGCAACAGGTGTAATGAACCTAGATATCAATGTTGATATCAAAAAACATAGTTTTATAGCCCTAACTGGTCTTAGTGGAAGTGGAAAAACCACGCTTCTTAGAAATCTTGCAGGGCTTGAAAAATCTAATGGAACTATTCAAGTAGATGATCAAGTTTGGCAAGATCAAAACATATTTTTAAAACCTCAAAAACGACAAATAGGATTTGTCTTTCAAGACTATGCACTTTTTGAAAATATGAGTGTAATAGAAAATCTTCTGTTTGTAAAAAAAGATCAAGAATTAGCGGAATATTTACTTAAGATCACAAATCTAAAAGAGTTGAAAGATAGAATGCCTACTAGTTTAAGTGGTGGTCAAAAACAACGTGTTAGTTTATGTAGAGCTATGATGAATAAGCCAAAATTACTTTTGATGGATGAACCTCTTTCGGCTCTTGATCCAGCAATGAGAAATAAATTACAACATGAGATATTAGCACTTCATAAAGAGTTTAATACTACAACAATTATGGTTAGTCATGATCCAAGTGAGATATATAAGTTAGCCAATAGAGTGATAGTGTTAGAAGAAGGGAAAGTGATAAAAGATGGTATCCCTAAAGATATACTACTTAAAACTAAAGGTTCATCAAAATTTTCTTTTGATGGAGAAATTTTAGATATTATACAAGTAGATATTATCAATATTGCTGTAGTTGCTATTGGTCAACAAATTGTTGAGGTAGTTGTAAGTGATGAGGAATTAAAAGATTTAGAAGTAGGAAAAAAGGTAAACGTAGGGACTAAAGCATTTAGCCCCTCTATTACTTTTTAAGTATTTCCATTATTCCAAGGAAGATCACATTGAGTAGTATTTTTGTGCTCTTTAATATTTTCAAGTCCAAAGATATTTTGAATTGAACCTAAGACTACATCTGATTCCATTGTTTTAGATAATGTTCTTAGTTTTACAGATGGCTGGTGTAAAAACTCCGCCATAACTGTTTCACAAAGCTTTTTAACATTTTCTTGATCTTCTGCTTTTATAAAACCTTTTTTGATTGCATTTGAAAGTTTTTGTTCAATAACACTTTCAGATTTTAGGTGTAGATTTTTAATAACAGGAGTTACTTCTAGAGTCTTTAACCACTCAAAGTATTCTTTTCTCATAGATACCACAATAGAGTAAGCCGTTTTTGCTTGACTCGCTCTTTGTTCCATTGTATCATCGATCATACATTGAAGATCATCAACTGCATAGATATGAATTTCAGGATAGTTTATATCATCTATATCTCTTGGAACTGCTATATCAAACCAGTGTCTAGTTTTTTCAAAAGGTTTGATAAGGTCTTGTGTGATGATAGGATAAGGAGCAGCAGTTGCTGTTATGATAAGCTCCATACTATTAAGTAAGTTTTGAAGTTGATCATACTCTTTTACTTTGATTCTATTTTGATAAGCTTCTTTTTCAGATTCTATATCTGATGCTAAAGTTGTAGCTTTTTTCATATCTCTACTTATAAGTACTACATCAAAGCCATATTTTAAAAGGTGTTTAATTGTTAGTGTACTCATCTCTCCTGCACCAATAACTAAAGCTTCAATTTTATTTTTAAATATCTTTTTAGCAACTGATACCGCAGTAGAAGCAACAGAAACAGAACCACTTCCTAGTTTTGTAATGTTTCGCACCTTTGCAGCACATTTAAATGAATAGTGAAGAGCTCTTGCCAGCTCTTGTGCACAGAAGTCTTTTGATACAGAAAATTTGAATGCATCTTTAATTTGACCGATAATTTGTGTCTCACCAACTACTAAACTATCTAAAGAAGATACAACTGTAAATAGATGGTGGATTGCATTTTCACTAGCTTTAATATCAGCTCTTTTTTTCAGTTCATCATATGGAAGAAGTGAATGTTCAGTAAATTGTTTGATGATTGTATCTGTAGCTTTTGAAGAATCTTGAGTAAATGTAATAACTTCAACCCTATTACATGTTGATACAAGTATCGCTTCATGGATATCTTCAGTTAAAAGGATGTTTTTTAAGAAGATCTCTTTTTGTGTATCATTATTAAAAGCAAGTTTTTCTCTTGTATCAATATTAGTATTTTTGTGGGTAAAACTTACAATTAAATATGACATATATTAAAAATCTCTTTGAATCATTGCAACCATGATTGCTGTTAAATCTTCATTGTTTTCATCTTTGATAGATTCAATTGCTTCTTGACCAATTGATTGTGCCAATTTAATTGAATCTTCTAATGCTTTAGTCTCTGCCATCTTTTCTTTGATCCAAATTGTTTGATCTGGAGATAGTGGAGTTTTATAGTAACTTTCTAAAGTTTTTCTATCATTTTCATCTAGTCTTTCCCAAAGTAGTAAATAAGGGATAGTTACTTTACCTTCTACAAAATCTAACATAGCAGGTTTCCCTAAAGTTGCACTATCTTGAGTGATATCTAAAATATCATCAACCATTTGAAATGCTAAGCCTAAGTTTTTACCATATGTAGCAAAACTTTGAGCATCTTTATTTGCCATTACTGCGGCACATTTTGCACTAGCTTCAATTAAACTAGCAGTCTTTTTATAGATCATATCAAGGTATTTGTCATATGAAGTATTAAAGCTTTCGGTCAGATCTACATCTAGCATCTCACCAACACTTAGAAGTGTAACAGCATTTGAAATATCATAAGCTATCTCTTGAGGCATAAATGTTAATTCTGTAAATGCTTTTGAATATAAAATATCACCAAACATAATTGATGTTTTATTATCAAAAAGGGCATTGATAGATGGTTTTCCTCTTCTTGTATCTGCTTCATCTATCACATCATCATGAAGAAGTGAAGCAGCATGGATCATTTCGATAATTGCACAAAGCTTAATTGTTTGTTCATTGACACCTGCAATTTTAAAAACTAGTTTACTTCTTAACATCTTTCCTTGCGCAAGAAGATCTAAAAGTTTTAAGCTTTTTTCATCATTACACTGTGTTACAAATGTTTTGATTTGTTGTTTAACTAACGATAATTCTTCCATAATATTTTATGAATCCATCCCTGTAAAAAATTTAATCATTTTATTATAATTTAGGTAGATAACCACTTAAACTATAACAATCTCTAATTCAAGATTGATATTGAATTGTTCTTTAACTTTTTGTTTTGCAAGATTGATAAGCTTCATCGCTTCATCAAAAGTTCCACCGCCCATATTAACTAAGAAGTTTGCATGTAGTGAACTAAATGCCATACCACCGATAGTGTGTCCTTTCAGTCCAGCTTTTTCTATTAAGTATCCAGCACTATGTTCTTTTGGATTTTTGAAACAACTTCCAGCACTTGGAAGAGCTGGTTGGTTGTCTCTCATCTCATTAAAAAGTTTTTGTTGTTCTTTACAGTACCCTAATTCAATATCAAATACAATCTCATATACAATACCATTGATTTTTGTTTCTCTGTAAGAGTGATCAATCTCATCTTTCAAAAATGTCCCATGCTGAGTAGTAATACTATGAAGGTGATTAAAAATCTCCCACTGTTTTAGTCCTGCATTCATTTTCACAAGACCACCCATATTTCCAGGAAGTTTTGCTAGAAGTTCAAAGTGTGCAATATTGTGTTTTTTACAATATGAAAGGAGTTTACCACTTGTTGTAGCTGCTCCCACGATAAGTTTACCATTTTTTTGGATGATGTAGTCAAATTCATTACCTAAAATTGCTATAGGTTTTGGAGCATTTGAGATAAGAAGATTATTTCCTCTACCAATTATCTGGTAGTTTGGATAATCTCCAATCTCATTTATTGTTTTTACTTTATGTTTTCCACCAATGTGAATTGATGTATATTTTTTAAAATCTATTATCATAGATGAATTATAGACAAAAATTCCTATTTATCAGATATATCGATATTTACTCCACTATTTAATAGCTCAGTTTGTCTTGGTTTTAAATAATCTAAGAACGTATGGTATTCATTATAGTATCCACCGCTTACAAATCTAAATAATTCTTTAAAGTGGAAAGAGTATAGAAGTGCATCAATTCTAATAATCTCTTTTTTCTTATCAAATAATACAATACCAGGTCTATAGTCTAAGACCATATCTTTTGCCCATTGTTTTGGTGTAGTAGTTTTTCCATCTGGTGTGATGATTTTTTCTTCACTTGTAGCATCATATCTTACAACTGTAACTTTAGAAAGTTCATGTTGAACATCTTTATTTTTAAGTGTATTATTATGTAAATAGTCACATTGTGTACAGCTACCATCTTCAAAGATCACTGCAAGAGGCCCATTAATTTGAGATAGGTTAGTAATGTTTTTGAACATTTTATTCTCTTTTAGTGTATAAAGAGTTTTATTTTTCACTTTTTCAACATATTGAGTTAAAGTCATATTTTTATATTCTTTATTTTTTACATAATCAAGAATATATTTGAAGTTTTGAGCAGATCTATACCCATTAACTCTTACAACTATTTCATTTTCTTGATTTAGAAATAAAATTGTTGGAGTGTACTGTACTTTTAAGTGCTTAGCATATTCAATTTCAGTCATTGATTGATCTTCATTTAAAGCAAGCTCTCTACTACCTTTGATATCTATACCAATTACGTCAAAGTTTTCTTGAATATATGATTGATGCTTAGCACCTTCAACAAAATTGTCTTTTAACATTTTTGTACAATATGGACAGAACTTTAAAGACATAAACAACATTACATGTTTATCTTCCTCTTTTGCTTCCTCTACATCTTCTCCCATATCAAGAAAACTTTCTTTAAACCATTCTGGGAAAGCGTGATCAGAACCACCTGTTACTTTACCTTTTGGTGCTGCATTTAAAGAACCAATCACAAATAGCATAAGAAAAGCTACTTTTAGAGTTGAAATTATATTGAATTTCATAGACTTACCTTTATAAGTTAATTTTATAAAAAAAGTCTATCAGAATTAGATTAACAGTATCTTAATATTATTTAATTAAAAGTTATAATAATTATTTATAAGATTTAATAATGTAAAATATTTTACTCTTGGGTATCAAGGGAATAAATAAAGTAGAATATTCAGACAAGTTCCCTGAAAACTATAATTCTAGCTTTAAAGCCTCAATTGGTTAAAATTCAAAAAATAAGCAGGAGAATTGGAGAAAATAATTATGACAGACAACTCAAATAATCCGCTACATGGCAAAAAATTAGAAGCAATTTTAAATGAACTAGTAGATCACTATGGTTGGGATGAATTGGGTGAGCATATAAATATTAGATGTTTTAACTACGATTCATCTGTGAAATCTAGTTTACGATTTTTACGAAAAGTAGAACATAGATGGGCTAGAGAGAAAGTAGAAAAACTTTATGTAAAGACTTTCAATAGGTCTTAAGAGTTTCGAAACTCTTTATACTCACTTGGTATTAAATAATCCTCAGCCTTAATTAAATCATCATAGAATCCATTTTCATATCCTAATTGATATAGCTTATCTAAAGCCTTATATTGCAGTTCACTTAACTCAATAGAATCATCATTTGCATAAAGATCAAGGTAAGTTTGCAGTGTATCGTGATCAACTCTAATAAGATCTCTTTCAAGTAACATATCTGATAGTAATAGTTTATTGCTATTTGCTACTTTTACAGCTTTGATTAAAGTGTCTTCATAGTCTATTGCTTTATTTAGTGGGATTGATCTTCTTAAACACATTCCACCAAGAGGAAGTGGTAACTCTGTACCTGCTAACTCTTGCCAAATATCCCAAAGTTCATCTTCAACTTCAAGTTCGTTATCATATGTAAGAATTGATTCATGGATAAGAACACCTGCATCTACTGTTCCATCAAGTACAGCTTGTTCGATATCTAAAAAGTTCATATAAGTGATTCTAGCATCTGGGTATTTTATTTTGAATAATAGAGCATTTGTAGTATATTTTCCACTTAAGGCAACTTTGAAGTTTCTTTTTAGTTTTACACCTTTTCTTTTTACAAGTTTGGGTCCATAACCATCACCAAAACTAACAGCTGTTCTTAAAAGGGAAAAATCATTTTTTACAAATGGATAGAGTGCAAAACTAATTGCACAAATATCATAAGTGCCTTCTAATGTAGCTTGGTTTAATGTTTCAATATCTGCAGCTAAGTTATCAAATTTGGTATTTTCTAAATCTATCCAACCAAGTTTGATTGCATAATACATAAAAATATCATCTGCATCTGGTGAGTGAGCTACTAAAATTTTGTCCAAAATATCCCTTTGTATAGTTTGAAAGATTATATTATTTGTTAGCTTAAATTCGATATGATGGGATATGATAAAACACAAAACTCTATGTTATAAAGCAAGTGCAGGAACAGGAAAAACATTTGCTTTAACTGTTCGATATATTTCACTTTTACTAGCAGGTGCAAAAGCCCATGAGATTCTAGCTTTGACCTTTACAAATAAAGCTGCTATTCAGATGAATCAGAGAATTTTTAAGACCTTACAAACACTTGGTGAAGATGAGGCGATTTTAGGAGCTATTAGTGAAGAAACATCATTAAGTAGCAGTCAAATCTTAGAAAAAAAACAGGAACTTATTAACTCTTTTTTAGCTTCTGAAACCTCAATATTTACTATTGATAAATTTATCAACAAAATACTAAGAGAATTTAGTGGATATTGTTCTGTAAGTGATAGTTTTCAAATTGATCGTGATGATATGACAAAGCTAGGCTTTGATTTTTTATTATCACTTGATGAAAAAAGTTTTGAGCAACTATTAACTTTTTCACATTTTAGTGAAAAACAATATCTTTCATTACTAGAACTTTTTAAACTTCTGATAGACAAAAATGAAAAAATTCAACCTATCCATTTGGAAGAAGGTGTTATTAAATCTTCTAAAGAGCTTGTATTAGTTGAAGCTTTAAAATTAAAGTCATTGATAGTTGATAATGACAAAGCTGTTGATAGAGTAAAAAAATTATTTTCATATACAACATTTGATGAGGTTATCAAGGTATCGTTTATTAAATATGATTCATTATATGATCATAGTTGGTTTAAAAAAGTGATAGATGAAAATATTGAAGCTCAATATAAAGTTTTTAGAGATGCTTTATATCAATACTTTAGACTATTATCACAATATAATCTTAATCAATTAAAGGCACTTTTTGAAAAATTTGTTCAATTTAAAGAGACTTACAACAAGAAAAAAAACTATTTAGAATTTACAGATATTGCAAATTATGTATATAGATTATTATCAACAAAAACAGTCCAGAGTGATTTTTTATATTTTAGGCTTGATGCAAAATATCACCATATACTTATTGATGAATTTCAAGATACATCATTACTCCAGTATAAAATTTTAAAACCTTTAATAGATGAAGTTTTTGCAGGTGAAGGGAGTTCTTTTAAAACATTTTTTTATGTAGGTGATACAAAGCAATCAATTTATAGATTTAGAGGTGGAAAATCTGATCTATTTGATTATTTAAAAGTTGACTATCCATCTTTAGAAGTGAAACATCTTAATACAAATTATAGAAGTAAAGATCAAATAGTTTCTTATGTAAATGAGATATTTTTAAATATTCCAAGCTTTGATATGGTTAAACAGTTATCAAATAAAAGTGGCGGATATGTAGAAGTTATAGGTGTTGAAAAAGATTTTGGAAAAGATAAACAGTTTCAAGAGATCGCAGATACTATTGAAAAACTTTTAGATAATGGATTAAGTCCAAATGAGATCACAATCCTTACATATAAAAATGAAGATGTATTGAATATACTAAATTTTCTGCAAAAAAGTTTTCCAAATCTAACTATATCTACAGATATGACATCAAAACTTATCAATGAAAATAATGTCAAAGCGATAATCAATTTTGTAAAGTACTTATACTTTAAAGAGGATATCTATAAGGCTAATTTTAATGCTTTAATTGACAAGAATGTACAAAAAGAGATTGAACTATCTATAAATATCAAAGAGAAAAATTTAATTGAAACTGTACATAATATTGCAGATTTTTACAGCTTATTTAGTGAGAATGTGATTAAGTTTTTAGAAGTGATAAAGTCTTATGAAGATATTGTTGATTTCATTTATAACATAGATAATCAAGATAGTTCTATGGTAAATGGTTCAAATCAAGGTATTCAAATATTAACAGTATTTAAATCAAAAGGATTAGAGTTTAATACGGTACTGTTATTAGATAGAATTACTAAAAAAAATAGTGATAAAAGCTCAATACTTTTTGAATATGATGGAATAGAATTAAAAAATATCCATTATAAAATGGAAAATAAAAAGTATTTAGATAGTGATTATAAAGATGCTTTGGAAAAAGAGGAGCAATTACAACGAATTGATGATTTAAATGTATTGTATGTTGCACTTACAAGAGCTGAAAATAATTTAATAGTATTTAAACGAGATGATAAATCAAGTGCCTTTAATCTTTTAGATATTGTTAAAAAAGGTAAAATAGTTATTGAAAACCATTCAAAAGAGGATCGAAATTGTATTAAGAAGCAAGATTATATTCCTTTACGATTAGGATTTCAAAGTCAAAATAATAAACCACATCAAGATGAACAAGTTTTACAAGCTCAATATTTTGGAATAGCAACACATTATTGTCTTGAGATGATGAATGAATTTACTATTGAAAGTTTACAAAAAGCTATTTTACTTACTCGAACTAGATATAGTAACTTTTTAGAAGATAATCATTTTAAAGCTATATTTGGTCTATCTAAAAGACTAGTTGAGAATCAAACTTTTCAAAATCTTATTTTAAATTCAAGGATTTCTAAAGAGCAAGCACTTACTTTTAATGGGGAAGTGAAAGTTTTAGATCTTTTAGTTGTAAATGATGAGGAAGTAAAAGTTTTTGATTATAAGACAACACAAGAGAAACAAGAGGAACATTTTAATCAATTAAATGTTTATAAAGAGGCTTTAAAGACTATCTTTGATGGTAGAATTGTTAAAGGGTATATTATATATCTAAATCATGATGAGATAGTGGAAGTGAAATAAAAAAGGTGAAGCTACTTTGCTTCACCTTTTTTAATAGAGTCCAAGAACTCTTCAATATTGTACTTTTCTCTATATTCTTCTGTCATTACATGAACTAAGATATCTCCAAGATCAACGATTGTCCAATCATCACTATCATCTACTCTAAAAAACTCTTCACCAAGTGGTTTAAGTTCATCTTTTAAGTAGTTCACTAATGAGAAAGCATGTTTAGAGTTTAGTGCTGTAGCAATTACAACTTGATCTACAAGATAGCTTTTCCCTGTTAAATCAAAGTTTTCTATATTTTCAGCTTTTTTTTCGTCTAATACTGAGATTATTTTATTTACTCTTTCTTTCAAGTTATTTTACCTTTTTTATTTTATGTTGGGATTGTATCTAAAGTTTCTCTAATCTTTGTTGAACTTATATCACACTGTACTAGGAGTGTTTTATATTGAGAGTCTATTTTTATCTTATCTCTTGTGGCTACAACAAATTCCACTTTTTCATTTAGTTCTTCAAAACTATTCCAAAGATGAAGTTTTTCTAAATTATCTGCTCCTATAATCACATAAAATTTTTCTATTTTATATTGGTTATAAAGATAATCAACTGTTTGGATTGTTGCTACTTTCTCATTTTGTAAAACTTCAAAATCACTTACTTGTACCTTTTGAAATTCATTTGCCATTTCTTTTGTCAATTCTAGTCTTGTTTGTGGATCGTAATGACTATTGTTTTTAAATGGATTTAGATATGTTGGCATCACAATAAGTAGATCGATATCAAGTGCTTGGAGTGCTTGTTTTATAATCTCTTTATGTCCAAAATGTGGAGGATCGAAGCTTCCTCCAAACAGTGCAATATTCATATTTTATAACCCTTTGTTTAACCATTATTTTAGCACAAATTGGATAACATAATCAAATTTAAAAAAATTCAAAGGATGGTATATGGCTTTAAAAGTAGCGATTAATGGACTAGGTAGAATTGGAAGATGTGTAGCAAGAATAGTAGCAGACAGAGATGATGTAGTACTTGTTGCAGCTAATGCTAGTGGTTCAGAAGAGATGATTCAATATAACTTAAAATATGATTCAGTACATGGTGTAAGGGAAGATATTGAAGTAAAAGATGGAATTATCACAATCGGTTCAGATAAAGCAGCACTATTGGCCCAGAGAGATCCTGCAAAATTAGACTTTGCTTCATATGGTGCAGATGTTGTTCTAGAGTGTACAGGAGCATTTTTAACAGCAGAAGGTGTGCAACCATATATTGATAATGGTGTAAAAAAAGTTGTTATGAGTGCACCTGCTAAAGATGATACTGCAACATTTGTAATGGGAGCAAATGAAGACACTTATGCTGGTCAAGCAATTGTTTCAAATGCATCTTGTACTACAAACGGATTAGCACCAGTTGTTAAAGTTTTAGATGAAGCATTTGGTGTAGAAGCTGGACTAATGACAACTATTCACTCTTATACTGGTAGCCAACCAATCTTAGACTCAAAACATAAAAAAGATCCAAGAAAAGCAAGAGCAGGGGCTATAAACCTAATCCCTACAACAACAGGTGCAGCAAAAGCAATTGCAAAAGTTTTACCACATCTAAAAGGTAAACTAAATGGACAAGCAATTAGAGTACCAACTCCAAATGTTTCTATGGTAGATTTAACAGTTACACTTAAAAATGATGTGACTGAAGAGCAAGTAAACCAAGCATTTAAAGATGCAGCAGCTGGAAATATGAAAGGTATTTTAGGTGTTGATGAAGAGTATAGAGTAAGTGGTGATTTTAATGGAGAATCAACTTCAACTATTGTACCAATGGATACTACTCAAGTAGTAGATGGAAATATGGTAAAAGTTTTATCGTGGTATGATAATGAGTGGGGATACTCTACAAGATTAGTTGATATGGCTGTACACATTAGTAAATAATTCAAGGATAGAGATTGAAACTTCAAGATATTAAAAATTTAGATTTAGCTGGTAAAAAAGTATTTATTAGATGTGATTTTAATGTACCTGTAGATGAGTACCAAAATATCACAGATGATAGAAGAATTAAAAGTGCATTAAATACGATTCGATATTGTATAGATAATGATTGTGCAATTATTATTGCATCACACTTTGGTAGACCAAAAAATGGATTTGAAGATAAGTTTAGTTTAGCACCTGTTGCAAAAAGACTTCATACTCTTTTAGAAAGAGAGATTAAACTTGCACCAAATGTAGTTTGTGATGAGACAATAGCTATGGCAAATTCTTTAGAATCTGGTGAAATCATGTTGTTAGAAAATATGAGATTTGAGCCAGGTGAAACTAAAAATGATTTAGAACTTTCTACAACATTAGCAAATATGGCTGATTTTTATATCAATGATGCTTTTGGTGTATCTCATAGAGCTCACGCTTCAGTTGAAGGTATTGCTCAACATTTTGATTCAGAGCATAAGGCAGCAGGTTTTTTACTAGCTAAAGAGATAGAGTTCTTCTATCAT
Organism: uncultured Arcobacteraceae bacterium; assembly: GCA_965659435.1. Lineage (GTDB taxonomy): Bacteria > Campylobacterota > Campylobacteria > Campylobacterales > Arcobacteraceae > JADHTT01. The sequence continues at coordinate 760 of CBFHVJ010000011.1, read as the reverse complement.
ATTATAGAAGAACCAAAAAGACCATTTGTATCTATCGTTGGTGGTTCAAAAGTTTCTGGAAAACTTGAGGCACTTTATAATCTTGTACCAAAAGTAGATAAGATCATCATTGGTGGTGGTATGGCATTTACATTCTTAAAAGCATTAGGACATGAAGTTGGGAATTCTTTAGTTGAAGATGAATTAATCCCTGAAGCTATTAAGATTATGGATGAAGCAAAAGAATTAGGTGTAAAACTATATCTACCTGTAGACGTTGTTGCTGCTGAAGAATTTGATGCAGAGTCTTTTGCAAAAGCTGTAACTATTCAAGAGATTCCAGCAGATTGGATGGGACTAGATATTGGACCTGCATCAGCTACACTATTTGAGCAAGTAATTGAAGATGCACATACTATTCTTTGGAATGGACCAATGGGTGTATATGAGATGGAAAAATTTGCAAAAGGTAGCACAAAATTATCACATGCAGTTGCAAAAAGTTTTGCTACTACAGTAGTTGGTGGTGGAGATACTGCAGATTTAGTAAGAAGAACAGGTGACGAAGATGAGATGACATTTATTTCAACTGGTGGTGGAGCATCTTTAGAGCTTATTGAAGGTAAAGTATTACCTGGTGTAAAAGCCTTAATTATTGAGTAATTTTAAATAGTTAATGACCATTATATGAGAGTATTATTAAATGGTGTAGGGAGAATTGGAAAAGCAATTTTAAGGATTGCTTCAACCAATTCAAACTTGGAAATAGTTGCTATCAATG